>JBJXFZ010000006.1:0-20017 GCA_046154245.1 Pyrinomonadaceae bacterium | reverse complement strand
TTATCTTCGGCGATAGGTGATGAGATTTTGAAAGTCGAACGTACAAGCATGGAGCGCACGAATCTTGTTTTGGACAAGATCGCAAAAGTAATCCGGAGGGAAAAATGAAGCTTTCAAAAGTAGAAATATCAGCCTTTAGAATTTTTGATCGTGTTGAAGACGCTACTTTTGACTTTGTAACAAAGGCAAATGAAACTGCCGACTTTGTCGCTCTCTATGCCCCCAATGGCTTTGGCAAAACGTCGTTCTACGACGCCGTTGAATGGGGAATGACAAAGAGCATTGGACGATTTATGATGAGGTCGGATGAGAATAAAAAGCTCGCGGATTCTCAGAGCCATGACCGATTAATTCAAAACATCAACTCGATAAACGAAACCTTCGTTAATATTCAGCCAGCGTCAGGAGAGCCGATTTTTAGAAAATTGACGAAGAAGGGAAAACAGCGAGGTGACTTCATATTCAATCGAAAAACTACGATTGAAAGGCCCGAATTTCAAACCGTAATTCTCTCTCAAGAGTGGATTTCTGCTTTTCTTATGGAGTCGAACGGAGAGATTAGATTCGAAAAGTTCATGAGGCTTCCTGAATTGGCTGCTCTCAATCAATATTACAAGAATCTTAAGGCTCTCATAACCGCATGTAACGCGAAAACAAAGAAATTTGAGGATCGTTGCAGAGACTTAGAGCAGCAGGCCGGTGAATTCGACGGGGACGACCTTTTAGAGAACGTAAATTCGGTGATAACGGAGTTAAGGTCAAAGCGGGAAAAGATCGAACTCTTATCTGCGTCATCTGATAAAAAGTCACTTCTTGACTTCCGCGATCAAGTTTCATCCCGGTTACTTGCCCTTACAAGAGAGCAAGAAGCATTGAGCTCGTATCTCGCTCATATTGAAGTTGCAAAAAGCGGTAACGATGAGATTGGTAGCCTAGCAAGATATCTTCAGAATGTTGATCTGGTAAAAACGTTAAAGGCAGAAATCGGTTTACTCGAAGGGCTCGCTGGCACTTTTGCGAGTCTGAAACTTAACGAGAATCTTCTCCGAGAGAATATTCAAGAATCTTCACAGCTGAGGAAAATGGCAGAATCTTTATCCTCGCTTCTTTTGGCTTTCACCAGGTGGCAAGAGCTGACCAATAGGATTCAGCTCAATAGAAGGACCTATGAATTAGAGAACTCTCGAAAGGAAAGAGCTCAGGTGCAGCTGGAAACCTTTGAGAATGAGAAGGCGACGATTAAGGCTCGAATGAAGTTCCTAAGTTCCCGTGAGGCAGAAATAAAAAGACTACTGAGGGAATTTCCAAAGCTAAAAGACGATTCTGACAAGACAACTAAACGAGTCACCGAGTTATCAGTCAAAACTGAGTTGTTTAAGGAACGGTTTCGTCAGGCGAATAATTCGAAGTCCGAAATCGAAAGTGAGATCCAAGCCTTTCAGGCCGTGATTGAGAAGATTCGGTCCCACAATTTTTCATTTGCTTTAGGCAAGGAATTTAAGACACATAACCCCTTATTGAAAGAGCTGCAATCTTCTCGGAGAAATTTAGACGCCCTTAAATCAAAAATTACCGTTCTCGATAGTCAGATATCGGATCAAAAATCCCTCAGTTCAGATCTAGAGAACTTTGTGAAGCGAGGATTGGAATTCGTTAATTCAAGGCAGCTGACGGATTGTCCGCTTTGCACACAAGCGTATGAGTCAACCAGCATATTGGCTTCTAGGATAACTGGGAATCCTATGCTTGATAAACTTCTCCAGGAAACACTTCTTCAAAAGAGCCAGCTTGGGGAAAATCTCTCCGTATTACATAAAAAACTAGTTAAGAAAGGGGCGACGTTAATTAGTGCCTATGAAAAAGCAATTAAGAACGGTAAGTCAAGACTAGCGGACACTATCATCGCAGTTGATACGTACCTTCAGCAAGTAAAGGATGCTGAAGAAGCGATTTCCGACGCAAACGCAAAATTAGTGTCTGTAAAGGTTCGGCTAGACAATAAGGAACCGAAGGAGTATCGCGATTCCCTAAACCGAGAACTCCGACTGTTGGAAAAACAGAGAGCGGCAGAATTGCAGAAATTGGATAGTAAGAACGAGAAGATTAGTGAATCTTCTGAAGCGTTGGCATTGAGTTTGAGTAGAATGAAGCTGCTCGAAGTTGAATTGAAACGTTCCGAAGCTGACAAGGCGTATTTGCGGATTCGAACGTATTTCCAAGACAACTTCCCACGAATAGCTCCCCAGAAGACGATTTTGAACAAGAAGATATCCGAAAAGCATAGGCGACTTGAGACGTTAGGTCGCGAAAGATCTGAGATTGAAAATACAATCGCTTCGGAAAAAGAAGTTGTAAAGGGACGCACCCGAGCGTCTACATCAAAACGACTCGACAAATCGCTTAACTTGTTAGGTGCCTGTACTGAATCGATCGAAAAGTACGATAGATTTTTGAAGGTGAAACTGTCGTTCACGGCTATATCCCCTGATCGCAAGCGTTTGTTAGAAACTCTAAAAGCGAAGGAGCAAGATACAACGACAAAATTGCGAAAGGTCACTGAAAAGTTAAATGACTACACGAAATTAGAAATGATTGCTAAAAATGTTGAGCCATACCTGCTCGCCGTCGATTCGAAGAGAGAATTAGTTGAGAATCGCGATCAAATCAGTTTTTGGAGAGACAAGATTGGCGTTTTGTTGACTAAGGAACGAGATCGAGTTAGAGACTATCTCAACGGACGCGTTAGAGATTTCTTTTTTGAAAACCTAATAAATCAGCTATACGACAAGATTGATCCACATCCCAATTTTAAGAAAGTTGAATTTAAGCCGGATTTTGAGTCTGATCCTCCACGCCTCGATGTTATCGTTACTGATGCGGACAATCATCACGAAATAATTCCGAACCTATATTACAGTACGGCCCAGATCAATATCTTGAGCACGAGTATTTTTCTTGCTTCTGCTCTCAATTCGAAGGACTACGATTGTATTTTTATTGACGACCCAGTTCAGTCAATGGATAGCATTAATATTCTATCCACAATCGATCTGCTCCGCAGTTTGGTGGTTAATCATGGCAAGCAGATTATTCTGTCAACTCATGACCAGAATTTTCACAAACTACTGCAGAAGAAAATGCCGCCGGAACTATTCCGGTCTAAATTCCTGGAACTAGAATCGTTTGGAAAAGTTAAGTCTGACGTTGGAGTTGCAAACGTTAGTTAAGTAACTGCCACACATGTTTTCGTTCGATTTTGCCCTCGCCAAAACCTCGGAAGAGTTCCGGCACAAGAGCCCGCCAGTGTTGCGCGTAGCACCGCAACCGCCCTGCGGCTAGAAGAAGATTCAAGGTGAAAGCCGCGCCTCCTAAATGGTGAGTGGTGAGCGGTAAGCAGTGAGCAGTGAGCGGTGAGCGGTGAGCGGTGAACAGTGAGCAGTGAGCAGTGAGCAGTGAGCGGTGAGCGGTGAACAGTGAATTGTGAGCAGTGAGCTGTGAGCAGTGAACAGTCAGCAGTGAACAGTCAGCAGTGAACAGTGAACAGTGAAGTGAGTGATGAATGGTGAATGGTGAATGGTGAGCGGTGAGCGGTGAGCGGTGAGCAATGAACAGTGAGCCGTCATAAAATCGTTTCGATTACTGACGAAGTGCTAGAATAGCAGCATGAACACAAAGACTGAAGAAAACGTGATCTCTCGCACGCCCGATGTGATGAGTGGCGCAGCGGTGTTTGCCGGAACGCGTGTGCCCGTGCAGACGCTGCTTGATTACCTGGCCGGTGGGCATCCGCTCGAGCAATTCCTCGATGACTTTCCCACTGTCACCCGCGAACAGGCGACGACCTTACTCTATAAGCTTGAAGAATCGCTCGAGACCGCACAAATATGAAAGTGCTGTTAGACGAGTGTCTTGTGATCTTCATCCGTTAGCGTGCCGTGCACGCGATGATTTTAATAGCTACAGGTGAAGGCCCGACGCGTCGGGACGGAACCTGTAGAAAGAAACGGCCAAAATGATCGAGCGTGTGTAACACGCGGCACAACACGATTTGGGATTTGGGGTTTGGGATTGCGGATCGGGGTTATCTCAAATGCGTCGCACGCGGATGATTTTCACGCCCAAAGATATTCGTCTTTGAATGCGACGCGATGTTTTCGAAGCAGCGATTGGTATTCGTCCTCAAAGGTTTGACTGGAGTGATGCGATTTCTGATTCCGAATATATCTTCGGACGCCGTCAAGCGCCGATTCGCTTACGGTAAATGCGCCGTAACGCCGCTGCCAACTGAATTCGTACAGCCGATTTCGACGCACCCATTTAGAGGATGAAGCCTTAACCTCGCGCATCAAGTCGGGAAAGCCGACCTTTAAATCGAGGTGGGCAGCAATATGCAAATGGTCCGGCATTCCGCCGATTTCAAGCGTTTGGCCGTCAAGATTCTTGATGATCCCGGAAAGGTATGCGTGAAGTTCCCCTTCCCATTCGGCAGCGATCAGGGGTTTTCGGTCCTTTGTTGCGAATACGATATGAAACAAAAAATGGGTGTGGGACATATTTTTGTGTCGCCCGTTTCACGGGCTGGATTTGTTTTCTTGATCTTACTACAGGTTCCGCCCTACGGGCTGCACCTGTAGCTAACAAAATTCCTGCGTGCGTCGCACGCGTTCGCCTTCGGGCCACGTCAATTAAAGGTTTCGGCGTCGCCTGCACCTGTAGCTAACAAAATTATGGCGTGCGTTGCACGCTCGGGATTTCGAAACCTTCGGAAGATTCGGGTTCTGGCCAAAAATACTGGCCAGTGTTTCGGTAGGCCCTCAACCGCGCCTCCACCTGTAGCTAACAAAATGTCCGTGTGCGTCGCACGCTTATGTTCGGGCAAACTAACCCAATCAATTACTATTCATCGACCGGAGCGCCCGAGAATCGCATCGCGGACCCGCGCGCGTTTAAGCTCAAGCTGTAGGGCAAACCTGCAAGAGCCGTCGCCGCAGTACAGACAGATCAGCCCGCTGAGGTTTAGATACCTAGACAAGTAAACCGGCGTCGATCGGCGTTTCTTACGGCTCGGGAAAATGGCTTTCCCGGGCCGTTTTTTTGTGTTTTTGGTTCGTCAATTTGCGCTATTGCTCCTGTCAGTTGTGTTTTTGGTTCGTCAATTTGCGTTATTGCTCCCGTCACGAGCGTTTTCGCTTCTGTCACGCGTGTTATCGCTCCCGTCAGTTGCGTTATTGCTTCCGTCAGTTGCGTTATTGCTTCCGCCACGAGTGTTCTTGCTTCTGTCAGTCGTGTTATTGCTTGCGCCACGAGTGTTCTTGCGTCGGTAAAGAGTGTTATCGCGTCGGTAAAGAGTGTTATCGCGTCGTCACTTGGCGTTATTGCTTCGGTAAAGAGTGTGATCGCGTGCGCACAGAGTTTTTCACGAGGTGCGAAGTGCAGGGCCTGCCCAACGCCATTATATTTGTCACCTTCGGCGAAAAAAGAACGCAGACCGCCGCCCGCTCACGCGGGCTCTGTTTTTGTTTGGTGCGTCGTCCCACATCTTGCGATGTGGGCTACAGATATAACATCGGCTTCGCCGATTAAATCGGTTCGTGTTCGCACCATGGCCTAAATTCCGCCGCCTCTTGCGAGGCCGCGCTCGACCTACGATCTGGCGCCCAAAAGAATCCGTCCCTAACGGCGACGTATAGATCATGTATCTGTTTGTCCCTGTCAGGGACGGTTTCTCGCGTTGAAATCCGCACGTAGGCCTCGTGAAACAATTTTGATATACTGCCGTAATCTACTGCTGAACACAGTTTTTCTCTTTAACTAAGCGAGGTTTGATATGAATAGAGTCATTTCGATAGCTATTTGTCTACTGGCATTGTCGTTTGCGGCCGCGGCGCAGACGGCGGATGAGATCGTAAGCAAGTACTTTCAAAAGATCGGCGGCGTTGAGAAGTTAAAGGCCATTCAGACGGTCCGAACGACCTCGAAATTCGTGGGCGGCGGCGGGTTTGAGGCGGTTATCGTGGGCGAGGGCAAGCGGCCGAACATGGTGCGGCAGGATTTTCTGCTGCAAGGGTTTGCGGCGATCAGCGCCTATGACGGCAAAACCGGTTGGAAGATCAATCCGTTCGGCGGCAAAAAAGACGCCGAGGCCCTGAGTGAAGAAGAGATGAAGCAGATGGTCGAAGATTCTGACTTTGACGGGCCGCTAATGGATTACGCGAAGAAGGGTAACAAGGTCGAGTTTGTAGGTAAAGAGGAGTTCGAGGGGGACGATGTTTACAAACTCAAGGTCACGCTCGCAAACGGCACGGTAAAACACTTCTACATGGACACCGAGTACTACGTGCCGCTCAAGATAGAGACGCGACAGACGGTTCGCGGGACCGAGTTTGAGAGCGAGACGATCTTTGGTGATTACAAGGAAGTCGGCGGCATTTATTATGCGTTCTCGGTCGAGAGCGGGCCGAAGGGAAGTTCGAACAAATCGACCGTCACCGTCCAGAAGATCGAAGTCAATATCCCGATCGACGATTCGCGTTTTGCGATGCCGAAAAAATAGTGAGCAGTGAATAGTGAATAGTGAATAGTATGAAAAGATCATATGGTTGGTTTTTGAATGTTGTTTTCGTCTTGATCCTTGCCGGTATTTCAGGGGCGCAGGCGCCGGCCGTCAAATTTGATTCGGACACGATCTCGGGTTTGGGTGCGCGCAATATCGGCTCGGCGGCGATGAGCGGGCGAATTTCTGCGCTCGATGGCGTGTTTGAGGGCAAACGGCTGACGCTGTTTGTCGGTGCGGCGTCGGGCGGAGTTTGGAAATCGCAGAACGGCGGCACGACCTTTAAGCCCGTGTTTGATAAGCAGCCGGTCCAGTCGATCGGCGCGGTCACCATCGATCCGAAAAATCCTAAGACCGTTTGGGTTGGAACGGGCGAATCGTGGACGCGCAACTCGGTGTCCATCGGCGACGGTGTTTATAAATCAACGGACGGTGGCGACAACTGGACAAACGTCGGACTGAAAGAGTCAGAGCGCATTTCAAAAATACTCGTCGATCCAAATGATACGAATACAGTTTACGTCTGCGCGGTAGGTAAGTTATGGAGCGACTCGGACGAGCGCGGCGTTTACAAAACCACTGACGGTGGCAAAACCTGGACGAAAATCCTAAAGGGAGCGAACCTGTCGACGGGCTGCTCGATGATCTCGATGGACAGCTCGAATTCGAAGACGATCTATGCCGGCATGTGGGACTTTCGGCGAAAGGGCTGGACGTTTCGCTCGGGCGGCGAGAGCGATAAGGCGCCGAGCAGCAGCGGTATGTTCAAATCGACAGACGGCGGCGCGACATGGACGGAACTCGAAGAAAAATCAGCCGCCGGTTTGCCGGCAAAGCCGTGGGGACGGGTTGCTGTTGCAGTTGCCCCCTCAAACTCTAAAGTTGTTTACGCGGTCATCGAGGCCGTTCAGCCAAAGGACGGGCTTTATCGTTCGGACGACGGCGGCGCCACCTGGAAGCCGCTCGACCGGAGCCAGTCGATGATCTGGCGCCCCTTTTATTTTTCGCACATCAACATCGATCCCAAAAACGAAAACAAACTTTACAAACACAATCTCAGCCTTATCATGAGCAACGATGGCGGCAAATCGTTCTCGAACATAACCGGCGGCACGCATGGCGATCATCACGACCTATGGATAAATCCTAATAACACGGACCACATTATTACCGGCGACGACGGCGGGCTTTGGTTTTCGTACGACGGCGGCAATCGCTGGTGGAAGGGCGAGAATCTGCCGGTCTCGCAGTTTTATCACGTCAGCGCGGACATGGACATGCCTTATAAGGTCTATGGCGGGCTTCAAGATAACAGCTCGTGGGTCGGCGACTCGGAATATCCGGGCGGCATCACAAACAGCCGTTGGGAAAATATGTATGGCGGCGACGGCTTTTGGATGTTTGCCGATCCGTCGGATAACGACTATATATACGCCGAATATCAAGGCGGGTTTATCGCGCGCATCAATCGCAAGACTCACGAAACGCGAGGCATCCAACCGCTGCCGAAATACAACGAAGGCAAATTGCGTTACAACTGGAACACGCCGATTCACGTGACCAAGGACGGCACGTTGTATCTGGGCGCTCAGCTTCTCTTCCGGTCGCGCGATCACGGACAGACGTGGGAACGCATTTCGCCCGATCTGACGACAAACGATCCCTCAAAACAAAGGCAGGAGGAATCGGGCGGCATCACCGTCGATAATTCGTCTGCCGAGATGCACACGACGATCTTCTCGATCGCGACCTCGCCAAAAAATCCAAACATGATCTGGGTCGGGACCGATGACGGTAATGTTCAGCTTACCCGCGATGGTGGAAAAAACTGGACCAATCTCACCGCAAATATAAAAGGCTTGCCAAAGAATGCTTGGGTTTCGTCAATTGACGCAGGGCACTTTGACGACGGCACTGCTTATGCGACGTTCGACATGCATACGTTCGGCGATATGAAACCGTATGTTTATAAGACGAACGACTACGGCAAAACTTGGACGTCCATAGCGGGGTCGAACATTCGCGGTTATGCTCATGTCGTCAAAGAAGATCTGGTCAACAAGAACCTGCTTTTTGTGGGCACGGAACTCGGGCTGTGGGTTTCGGTCGATGGCGGCGCCTCGTGGGCACAATACAAGGGCGGTAACTTCCCGCATGTTGCCGTTCGAGATATGGTAATTCACCCACGCGATCACGATCTCATTTTGGGAACGCACGGCCGCGGCATTTGGATAGTCGATGACATTACACCGCTCAGGGCGTTGTCGGCGGATGTTATGTCGAAAGAAGTTGCATTTGTTCAGACCGAGCCGGCCGTTCAAAAGCTGCAAGCCGGCGGCGGTTGGGCCAATGGCGACGCGGTCTTCATAGGTGAAAATTCGCCCGACGATGCAGTCATTACGTATTACCAGCGCAAGCGTCACATTTTCGGCGACCTGAAGATCGAGGTTCTCGATTCAAAAGGACAAGTCGTTGGCTCGATCCCTGCAAGTAAACGGCGCGGACTCAACCGCGTTCGCTGGTCGATGCGAATGCCCGCGCCGAATGTGCCGCCTGCCGCCAGTTTCGCCGGTGGCGCGTTTTTTGGCCCAAGGCTTTTGCCGGGAACTTACACCGTTCGCATGACAAAGGACAAGGCGGTTTACGAGACGCCACTAAAGGTCGTCGGTGATCCGCGTCTAAAACACACGGCCGCTGACCGCCAGGCGCAATTCGATTTGACGATGAAGCTGTACCGCATGTTTGACGACATGACCGCTGCGGTCGGACGCATGAATTTTGTTCGTCTCGCGCTCGATGATCGCGCGGCGAAAGCAACTGACGCCGGGTTAAAGTCGCGTCTGCAAACGGCTTCGGCACAGGTCGATGAATTGCGGCGAAAAATCGTGGCGACAAAAGAGGGCGGCGCGATCACAGGCGAAGAGCGTCTGCGAGAGTTTCTCGCGCAACTTTATGGTGACGTGAATGGTTACGAAGGTCGCCCGTCGCAGACACAAGTTGATCGCAGCGAATCGCTAAAACGCGAACTCGGCGACGTGACAACAAGCTTTGACAGTTGGCTTGCAAAAGAACTGAGCGGAATAAACGCGGCCCTTACGGCTGCTAGGCTTGAGGCGATAAACATACCGGCGCAGAAATAGCAGATTGCAGATTTATCGAGTTAAGCCGTCTGGGTTTTAGGCGGCTTATTTTTTTGCCCGCCTTTTTACGCGTTGATCTAGGAAGAGTCAGAATCGCAACGAAAGACAGCTTAGTCCGCCGTCCATCTTTTGAAACTCAGACATTTTCAGTTCGATGATCTTGTAGCCCAGGCCTTCGAGTGTGTTCCGCAGCTTTGGAAAGCCGGCGGCGAACAGCAAGTGGTCGTTTACCCGGATGCAATTGGCTGCGTACTCTTCGCCTGCCGGCACTTCGACTGTTTCATAGTTTTCAAAGTGGTTAGCACCGGCAAGTGACGCGGTTACGAGGACGCGGTTTTCACCGAGGTAGGTAATGCCGCTCTTAAGGTGGAGGAGGCCGACGGTCCCGCGAATATCTACATGACTCGAAGTAAACCCCGCCGCCTCGAGATATTTTGATAACTGGCGTGCGCCCTCTGGGTTTGTGCGTTCCGAGATCCCGATCAGGAAATGGTCTCCGATCTGGCAGACGTCGCCGCCGTCGATGGTGCCGGGCGGTTGAACGCGCTCCAGTTCGTCGAAATATTTTGAGAGAGTCCCTGCAATCCCCAGGATCTCACCGCTACGGCTCGCGGCGCCGGGGCGCGTGATCACCGCGCAGCGATCCGTCAGAATGGCGGTGTCCTCGACAAAGGTCGAATCGGGATACATGGGGTCCGCCGCAAACTCTATCAGCTCGAGGCCGCATCTAACCAATGCCTCGCAATATGCCCTGTGCTGCACGAGCGCCGTCTCAAAAACAGGCGTACCGAGATCGACGCTGGTCAAACCATCGGCGAAGTTTTCACTTGGTGTTCGAACAATAGCTTTGCTAAACATAAAATCCGATAACAGAGAAACACAGAGCGACTAGCTATTTTATATCATCAAGATACCAGGAACAGGCCAAACTGGACGATCGCGGAATTCGGAATGCGGAGTGCGGAGTGCGGAGTGCGGAGTGCGGAATGCGGACTGCGGACTGCGGACTGCGGATATTAAGGATCAAGAACCCTGTTCGGAGCGGGCGCGATATTGAACAAGCGTGTGAACCGCAACCGTCGCGATGATGATCATCCCGCCGAGGATCGCCGAGTTCAGGGGGCGTTCGCCGATGAAGAGAAACACCCAGACGGGATTTAGCAGTGGTTCGATAAAGCCGATGATCGACGCGTCGAGCGGACGCGTGCCGTCGCGGACGCCTTTTATAAAGAGGATGTACGAGATGCCGATCTGGAAAACACCGAGAAAGCCGACGGCGAGGATGTCGGTGAGTGTGATGGTCGGTATCGCCGCGATCCCGCTCGGCAGCGTGAGAAGCGCGAGCAGAAAGTTGCCGTAAATGACGGTAATGGTGCCGCTCATTCCCATTGCCTTCGGATGGCGGAGCAGCATTATGTATAGACCGAGGAAGATGCCCGAGCCGAGCGCCGCGATGTTGCCCTGATAATCGCCGATGGTCAAATCGCCGACAAAAAAGAGCGACATTCCCGCGATGCAGAAAACTACCGTCGCGAGGTCGCGGATGTGAAACTTCTCGCCGATGACGAACGGCGCGAGGATGAGAATATATATCGGCGCGGTGTACTGCAAAAAGATCGCGTTTGCGGCCGTCGTGTGCTTTGTCGCCCAGACAAATAGAAAGAGCAACGTCGAGTAGATCAGCGTCGCCAAGATGCCAAAAGCATTTATTCGCAGACCGTCTTTTCGAGTGATGATGAGAACCGTAATTGCGGCAAACAGAGAGCGAAAGAACGTTACTTGATACGCGTCGAGCGAGGTGAGCTTTATAAATAGCCCGCCGGTGCTCCAGAGAAGCACGGCGATGAGGACATATAGAAACGGGGAAACTGTTCGGTTATCGGACATTAAAAGATAGTCTAGCGTTCTGCCGTCAACTTTGCGAAAAACGTCTTACGGCTTGTGCAAAGAATTGTAAATCGTGCGGCTGTGATTTTGTCTGGCAACCAAGGATGAGTTATTCTATTCAAAATTCACGCTTGAGGTATCAGCAGTTATGGTATTTACTTTCGCTCTCGCCTTTTTATTTACACTTAGTTTTTGCGCCGCGGCCATTGCACAGACTTCTCCGCGAAAGGACTTTCCGGGGATCAAGATCTCGAATTTCGGCAAAATGGACGACCGCTTTTATCGCGGAGCACGGCCCAAAAAAGATAAAGGTCAGTTTGAGGCGTTAAAGACGCTCGGCATTCAGACCGTGATCGATCTCACCGACAACCCAAAACCATACGGCAAGATCGAAGCCGAAGCCGCCGGTCTCAGGTACATCAACATCCCAATGAAAGACGACGATTACCCCGAGGCGGCGACGATCGAGCTACTCACAAAAACCATCAACGACCCGGAGATCGGCGTTTTTTACGTGCATTGCGCCGGCGGGCGTCATCGCACCGGCATTACGGGCGCGATCTGGCGGTTTACAAAGTATGGCTGGGAATACGACCGCGTGTATCGCGAGATGAAGAATTACGATTTTTATACGCGCTGGGGACACGGCGAGATGAAAACGTTCGTGCAGGACTATGCAGCCAAGACGGCGGCCCAACGATCGACACCGACTGCCGAGACGAGTACCGCTCCGGAATTGCGGTAGCTAAACTCAATATAACAACTAGGCGCCGGGCGAACTATTGAAAGATGTCGCCGGCGCTTTTTGTTTTTGACCACTGTATGCCCTCGATGTTTTCTTCGTCGGCGGCGAGAATGCGGTCGCTTAGCTTGTCCGTTGTAAGGTTAAGGCGCAAGTTCAAATAGTACGAGATCGACCCGATCTGCTTTTTCTCATCCGGCGGTTCTATCTCGCGAACCTCGGCGTCGACCTTCAGGCGGTTAAAGATCTTCTTCAAGATCTGCTGAGTTCTCTCGGGATCACGGGTCTTGACCGCGAGTTCCATCGAGCGCAAGATCTGCTCAGGTTCTTTGAACTCAAGCAGCCAAAGCAGCACGAGCGAGAATAGACACAGAGCGATCCCCAGATCCCAACGGCCAAAGCCGGCTGCGAGCCCCAACGCCAAACTTATGAGCAGGACCGTGATCTCTTTCGGGTCGCGAATGTTTGTGCGAAATCGGACGAGCGATGCCGCGGCAAAGATCGCAAATGCGCGCGCGGCGTTATCGCCGACGACCATCATCAAAGCGGCGGAGACCACCGACAACAAGATCTGCGTTTGAGAGACAAAAAGGCTGCGGCGAAAAAGCGGAACATTCTTACGCGGGCGAAACGCGAGAATGCCGGATAAAACTACGGCGAGCAGAAGGCGCTGGATGATCTCGACGGTGCTGATAAATGTCGAATCAGTTTCACCGGTCGAGTCCTCGAAGATCTTAGCGAGGAAGAATTTTTCTTCGGCGGGCGGTGTCGTGAAACCATTCGAATTCTCGACCGCGCGAGCATTAGGAGCTTGCATGCGGAAAAACTGCGGTGCAAATATCGCCATTGCCGCAACGCCGAGCGCTCCGAAAAGCAGCAGGCCGAAGACAAAGATTGAGCGCGATCTTTTCATGCTTCTGATTACCGAGAACCGTAACGCTGATTACCGGCGTTATCAAGCTCGGCGATGCGTTTCTTAACCGCGGATGCGAGCAGATCGAGATCCTCGGCCGAATAATTTGCCGCACGGAACGCGTCATTTATCTGTTTATCGCTGAGTTGCTTGAGCAGGTCGGCCAGCCACCGTGCGTCGGCGGCGGTAAAATCCCCCATCTGCGATCTGTTTTTGCCATTGTAAACGACCTTCACCTTGCCGTTCTTAGCGCTGCTGATAAATTTTGCACGTGAATAATCGCGAGGATTGTTTCGGCTCCGCGTCAGCCGCCAAAAGATCGGCAAACTGTTGCCAGTCTTGCCGAAAGTCGCCCCAAGATCGCTGATGACGTACTTGCGCAAATTGCCGTCCTTGATAATGACGTTGTTTGCGCTCTTCATGTCCCAGTTACTGATAAACGCCATCATCAGCTTTAAACCCTGCATTTGTTTTGTGCGTTCGAACGGCGTTTCACCCCACTTCCAGTCTTTCCCGCGGTCAAGCTTATCGGGACGCGCTTCGAGGCGGACATTATCAAATGTTCCTTTTCCGGGGATGGTGAGTTTCGGCACGAGGTAGTTTATTTCGGATACATAACCGATCGCTGAGATCAATCTAACGGCAGCGGTTTCGGATTGCGCCTCGTTGCCGACCTTTGCGACCCAGATCTTACCCGAGCCGTCTTTTATTCGATACTTCGTCGAATAGCCGCCAGTCTCTTGTTTTATGAAAGTGATCTGCGAGAGGTCCGGCCGCATTTCGCTGCCGCCCGGACCGAGGTAGAGATCTTGCTGCGAGATCTTCTTATTTTCCCATAGGAGCGGGGTTCCGGTTTCGGCCTTCTTCTTCGATTGGGCCGCGACACTGCCGCTCAATAATAGGACCGCTGCTATGAACACGACGGTTGACCGGTATACTTTCAACATCTGCACTACTCCTTTTATATAACAACTAATAATGGATAACAGTTTGTTTTAAGTAAACCACGAACGTCGGTATGGTAGGGAACATTGCGCGAATGCTTTTTCTACGAGGTCGTTTCGCCGCCCGCAGTTGCCTCTTTGACGACTTCGCGTAAGTTCTTGGCCGATGTTGTTGCGGGTTCAAGCTCAACTTCTTCGACATTGCCGTAAACCTTTTTGCCAAACACGCCGTTCCACGGCGGGATCACGAGTGTTACATTGCCGCTTCCTCGGGCCTGACACGCAAGACGCAGAAACGGCTGCTCGTCCTCCGGTTGATTGTAGCCAAACACCTTCATCTGACGACGTTCGCGGCGATCGACGGGTGAGAGTTTCTCTTGTCCGCCCAGCACGCCGACCCAACACGTGCCGCACGACGCTGAGGTGCATTCGATCGGGACAGGGCCTTCCCAACAGCGGCTGTCGGCGGCCTGCCAGTCTTGCGAGCGATCTTTCTGTGATGCCGTGACGATCTCTTCGTCGGCGATGATGGGGAATTTGCCTTCGTGTGTAACGGCAGAATAACTGACAGAGAATCTTTTATCGACCGTCTTCAAAAAGCCGAAAAGCCCCTGTGAATCGTCCGCTGCACGCGCGGCAACGATCTTATCGGGCGATTTCGACATCACGCCAGACGTCGGTTGATCGGTTTTGCCTTCAGTTGCATAAAAGGCTTCCGAGCCGACCTGATTCAGCGTCATCAAACCAACAGCCGCGATCGCGTTCGTCAATGATCGATCGGATTGTGCCTTTTCAGCGGCGTGCATTCCGGTGGTTTTCATTAACCCGACAAGCGAATCGGGTTCTTCTAACTTATCTTCCGCCTCAGCCTTGATCGCACATTTTACGGCCTTCCAATAGCGATGCCCGTACAAGAAATGATGCGAGGTGTCGATCATCTGTGCGAGCTCGAACGGGCCCTGTAGAGCCAGCCCGCGCAGCGTTTCCTCTCTTTCCCCGGCCGCATCGACAAAGCGTTTTAGGCCCAAAGGAAAGAAGCGAAACCAGATCTGGACGGCGTTCTTGTCAACCTCGTGAATGCAAGGCAAAAGCTCGTCAACAGCCGCGAGCCAGTCGGCTTCAGTAAACGTATGTAAATGTGATTCAAATTTTGTCATTCTTCTTAATTACTATCGGCTCGTTATTGCCGATTTTTCAAAAAGAGAAATCTTATCCGTAAATCTACTAAATGGCAATCCGTGGCTTGACACAAAAGGGGCAAATTCATACTATCTAAAGTTTCGGACTTGACGGTCTGTTGTGTCTATTTGGCTGAGAGGCTGAAAAGACGGCGATTTTTGAGAATTTGAAGACAGGAATTGTAGCGTAAGGTGGTGCCGAACACACTGGCGCCGGCTATTTGATCACATCTTTTTGCCACGCTACAGCAAAGTCTCAGTTTCTTAAGAGTTAATAAATATAAGCAATTCGGGTCAGCGAGAGCTGCTTGAGCTAACTGCCGGAAATATTCCGAGCAAGAGTCAGGTAAGACGATAGTTTTGCCTTTTGGAATAACGTAAAAGAACGATGCCGACAATTAACCAATTAGTTCGCAAAGGGCGCCAGCGGGTGAAATACAAGACCGCGAGCCCCGCATTGCAGTCAAACCCGCAGAAACGCGGTGTTTGCACGCGTGTTTATACCTCAACGCCAAAGAAGCCGAATTCGGCACTTCGCAAGGTAGCCCGCGTTCGTCTTACCAATCAGATCGAGGTGACGACGTATATTCCCGGCATCGGCCACAACCTGCAGGAGCACTCGATCGTGCTTATCCGCGGTGGCCGTGTAAAGGATCTGCCGGGTGTTCGTTATCACGTAATTCGAGGAACGCTGGATGCCTCGGGCGTCGCAAACCGCAATCAGGCACGTTCGAAGTACGGTGCGAAACGTCCGAAAGGAGCGAAATAGATAAGTTATGCCTAGACGTAGAGTTGCAGGAAAACGCGAAGTTCTGCCCGATCCGATCTATAACAGCATCGCTGTGACCAAATTCATCAACGGCCTTATGTGGGCCGGTAAGAAATCGGTCGCCGAGCAGATCTTTTACGGTGCGATGACAAAATTGGGCGAAAAGACCGGCGAAGAGCCGCTAAAGGTTTTTAAGTCCGCGCTCGATGCGGTCGCTCCGACATTGGAAGTCAAGTCACGTCGTATCGGTGGTGCGACCTATCAAGTGCCGCTCGAGGTAACCCGCGACCGAAGAAACACATTGGCGATACGCTGGATCGTGACCAATGCCCGCGGCCGCAGCGAGAAGACAATGGAGGACCGCTTGGTCGGCGAACTTCTGGACACCTCGCAAGGACGCGGCGGAGCAATGAAGAAGAAAGAGGACGTGCACCGCATGGCCGAGGCCAACAAGGCCTTTGCTCACTATAGGTTTTAAGAGCGATCGGCAATCAGCGGTCAGCATTCACCCCGGAAGGGTTTTTTGCTGATAGCGGATTGCTGAAAGCTGATTGCTAAAGTTAATGGCTAAGATCAGTTTAGACAGATTTAGAAACATCGGCATCATGGCCCATATCGACGCGGGTAAGACCACGGCGACCGAGCGCATTTTGTTCTACACGGGTGTTTCGCACAAGATCGGCGAAGTTCACGAAGGGACGGCGACGATGGATTGGATGGAGCAGGAGCAGGAGCGTGGAATTACCATCACATCCGCCGCAACGACCTGTTTCTGGACGCGAAATGGCGTCGAGCACCGCATCAATATTATCGATACACCGGGACACGTTGACTTCACGATGGAAGTTGAGCGGTCCCTTCGAGTTTTAGACGGCGCCGTCTGTGTTTTCGACGGTGTTGCAGGTGTTGAGCCGCAGTCCGAGACCGTTTGGCGCCAAGCCGATAAATACGGTGTTCCACGAATTTGTTTTATTAACAAGCTTGATCGTTCCGGTGCTTCGTTTGAGCGCAGCTTTAAGTCGATCCTTGACAGGCTCGGCGCGAATGCGGTCGCAATGCAGATCCCGATCGGCCTCGAGGAGCACTTTACCGGTGTTGTCGATCTGATCACGATGAAGGCCTTCATTTGGAGCAACGAAGAGAAGGGGGCGAATTACGACATCGTCGATATTCCCGCCGATCTCGTCGATGCCGCAAAGGCCGAACGCGAAAAGCTTGTCGAGGCTGTCTCGGCGATCGACGACGACCTGATGGTCAAGTATCTCGAAGGCGAAGAGATCTCTGAAGATGAGGTTCGGGCCGCATTGAGAAAAGGAACGCTCGCGATGAAGATCGTGCCAGTGTTTACGGGGTCGGCGTTTAAGAACAAGGGCGTTCAGACCTTGCTCGACGCAGTGGTTGATTTCCTTCCGAGTCCGCTCGATATTCCCGCAATCGAGGGCGAAAATCCGAAAACGAATGAGGTCGAGACACGTCCGCCGGATGCTAAAGCCCCGTTTTCCGGTCTTGTGTTTAAGTTGATGGCAGATAAACACTTAGGCCAGTTGGCTTTTGTGCGTATCTACTCGGGAACCGTTAATTCTGGCTCATACGTTACAAACACGATCAAGGATTCGAAAGAACGAGTCGGGCGTTTGATGTTGATGCACGCTAACAAGCGTGAGGATGTCGATTCGGCGTCGGCGGGCGAAATTGTCGCTATCGGCGGTATGAAAAATACTACGACCGGCGATACGATCTCGGACGAATCGAAACCCATCGTGCTTGAGTCGATGGATTTCCCCGAGCCGGTCGTTCGTGTTGCCGTCGAACCGAAAACTCGTGCCGACCAGGACAAAATGGGCATCGCTCTCAATCGTCTCGCACAGGAAGATCCGTCATTTCAGGTTACGACCGATCATGAAACGGGCCAGACGATCATCGCAGGAATGGGTGAGCTTCACCTTGAGATCATCGTCGATCGCATGAAGCGTGAGTTTGCCGTCGAGGCAAACGTCGGTAAGCCGCAGGTCGCCTACAGAGAGACCATCACGACCGGAGCTCCCGGCAAAGAGATCTACAAGAAGCAGTCGGGCGGCCGAGGTAAATTCGGCCACGTCGAGCTCGAGATCGAGCCCGCTCCGGGCGAAGGTTTTGTCTTCGAGGACAAGATCACGGGCGGATCGATCCCGCGGCAGTTCATCAAGCCGACAATGGAAGGCATTCGCGATGCGATGCAGCGTGGATTTCTTGCGGGTTACGAGCTTGTTGATATTAAGGCGACGTTGCTCTTTGGTTCGTACCACGAGGTTGACTCGGACGAGATCTCATTTAAGCTCGCAGGTTCGTTCGCATTCCAGGATGCTCTTAAAAAGGCAAAACCGGTTCTGCTCGAGCCGATCATGAAGGTTGAGGTCGTTACGCCTGAGGAATATATGGGCGCAGTCAACGGCGATCTTAACCGTCGCCGCGGACAGATCGAGAAGATGGAGCCGCGTCCGGGTAATGTTTCGGTGGTAACGGCGTTCGTTCCGCTGAGCGAGATGTTCGGTTATACGACGGATCTGAGAAGTTCGACACAGGGTCGAGCGACATCGTCAATGCACTTTGAAAAATACGCAGAGGCGCCGCGAAATGTCGCCGAAGAGATCATCGCAAAGGTTAAAGGGGCAAGTAATTAGGAATTTGAAATTTCATATTTGAAATTTGAGATACAGGAGAAATTATGAGCAAGGAAAAGTTTGATCGGAGTAAGCCTCACGTGAATATCGGAACTATCGGGCACGTGGATCATGGAAAGACGACGTTGACGGCAGCGATAACGAAGGTCATGTCGAAGCACAATCCGAAGAGGAAGTGCGAGCGTTTGACTCGATTGACAACGCACCTGAAGAAAAGGCACGCGGTATTACGATCGCGACGGCGCACGTTGAGTACGAGACGGCGAACCGCCATTACGCACACGTTGATTGTCCCGGTCACGCTGACTATGTAAAGAACATGATCACGGGAGCGGCACAGATGGACGGAGCTATTCTGGTGGTAGCGGCGACGGACGGGCCGATGCCGCAGACGCGCGAGCACATTCTCTTGGCGAGGCAGGTTGGCGTGCCGTCGATGGTCGTGTTCATGAACAAGGTGGATGCGGTTGATGACGCTGAGCTGCTCGAATTGGTAGAGATGGAGATCCGCGAACTGCTTAGTTCTTATGAGTTTCCCGGTGACGACATACCGGTGGTTCAGGGTTCGGCATTGAAGGCACTCGAAGGTGACGCGACCTGGGAAGCAAAGATCGACGAGCTGATGCAGGCGGTGGATGATTACATACCGACGCCGGCGAGAGAGACGGACAAGCCGTTCTTGATGCCAGTTGAAGATATTTTTACAATTCAGGGTCGCGGCACGGTCGCTACGGGCAGAATTGAGAGGGGCCAGATCAACATAAACGAGCCGGTGGAGATCGTCGGTATCAAAGAGACGAAGAACTCGGTCGTGACGGGCGTCGAGATGTTCAAGAAGCTGCTTGATTCGGGCATGGCTGGCGACAACGTCGGTCTATTGCTCAGAGGCGTTGAGCGAAAAGAGATCGAGCGCGGGCAGGTTATAGCCAAACCGGGGTCGATCACGCCGCACACGAAGTTCAAGGCAGAGGCCTATGTACTGACGAAGGAAGAGGGCGGCCGCCACACGCCGTTCTTTACCGGCTACCGACCGCAGTTCTACTTTAGAACAACGGACGTAACGGGCGTTGCCCACCTGCCGGCCGGAGTCGAAATGGTCATGCCGGGCGACAACATACAGATGGAGATCGAGCTGATCGCTCCGATCGCCATGGAGAAGGGGCTGCGCTTCGCTATCCGCGAAGGCGGCAGAACAGTCGGTGCCGGTACCGTCGCCGAGGTCGTGGAGTAA
>JBJXFZ010000002.1:0-10799 GCA_046154245.1 Pyrinomonadaceae bacterium | reverse complement strand
GTATTTCGTTATTTTGATTCATCTTTTTTCTCCTTCTTATCTCCGGTAAAACGCTGGGACTGGGATGTCGTCGTGCATGCCCCATTGGACTTGTCTTAGCGAGTTGTTGGTGGCGGATTGGCGGATGAACCACATTCCGGCGTCACCGGCCTGATAGTAGGAATCGGTGTTTCGCCAGACTGCGATGTCGACTTTGCCGTCGCCGTCGTAATCGTTTTGGACGGACTTGTCGGTGGCGAGTTGCCATGCGACGGTCTGGAGAGCCGAGGAAGATGAGTTTCGGATTATCCAGTTGTTGGCGTTGCGCACTGCGTAGTCGGCTCGTCCGTCGCCGTCGTAGTCGCCCGAAACCGGAGTTGACGAAGTTGGTAGAGTTACAGAGGTTGCGAAGTTCGAGGAAACATACTGACTATTCGAGGAGTTGATCGAATAGAAATTGTGATTGCTATCGCGCCAGACGGCGATGTCGGCGCGGCCGTCGCCGTCGTAGTCGGCCGGTGCGGGTTTGTCGCCAGCGGTGCCGTATTGCGCGTATTGAACGCCGCCGGTGGAGCTCGAAATTATGTACCAGACTCCGTCCGAAGCTCTCCATACCGCAACGTCCGTTCGCCCGTCGCCGTCATAATCCGCCTGTGCGAGATTGTCGGTCGAGATGCCGAACTGCTGTGAGTAATATGTCCCGTCAGAGGATTTCAAAATCCACCACTCGCCGCTCGATGGCCGGAATATCGAGAAGTCGGTTTTCCCGTCGCCGTCGAAATCGCCTTGGGCAGGGATGTCGCCGTTGATGCCCCAGCCTTGCACGGCAGGTTGCGAACCGGCCGCTCCGCCCATTACCCACCAGACTCCGCTCGAAGGCCTCCACACCGCAAGATCAGCCGGCGGCGCTGCGTTCGCATTCGCGTCTTCGACAGCTAACAACCGCGAGCCGGCGTAAATGTATTCCTTCGATAGTTGTGGAGTGCCGCTTGGTAACGTTCCGGATTGCGACGTTAAACCACCCGCTACCGCAGGTGGTTCTGACTGGCCGAACCAGCCGGTCTTCTTGCCCGACACAGCATCCGTTCGCGGAAACCACCCGTTTGACGCGAAAACGCCGATGACTATCAACGCAGTCAGGGCAAACGCGGACACACCGATACTGAGCTTGCGTCGCTTTGACGGCTCTATATTCAGGGACATACGAATTTCTCCTTGTCTGTGAATCGCAGGCAAGCTGCTTGCGTTTCGGAAAATGCGGCTTGGGAACTGACGAAGGAAATTCTCGCGTGGGTAATTCGATTCAGGAGTCTCAGCCGCCTGTAATGCTTATCAAAAAAAATCGCCAAAGCCGATCACTTTTTAATACTGCCTAAAGGAAGCGGCTTAAGTTATTTTATGCACAATATTGAAAACCGAGCGTGGATAAAAGTCAAGCGCGAAATTGGTGCGTCTTGTTTTTTGTCTATCTCTTGCTATTTGGCGATGACAGGCGAAACAATTTGTCCAACCCGGCGTAACAAGATAAAATCCTATAAACCCGAGAGGAACCGATAATATGACTCAACGCAATTTTGTCCGATTCGCAGTGCTGACAACTGCAGTTCTCTGCATTTTTATGACCAAACCGACTACGCAGCCGACCGATGCCGCTGAAATTCCATATGCGAACCCGATAACGCAGAAATGGACCGGCCCATATGGCGGAGTTCCGCCTTTTGACAAGGTAAAGATCGCCGATTTTAAGCCCGCTGCCGAAGCCGCGATGGCTGAGAATCTAAAAGAGATCGACTCGATCGCCAATACAACCGCCCGGCCAACGTTTCAGAACACAATAGTCGCCCTTGAGCGCACAGGCGCAACTCTCGATCGCGTCGGAACCATCTATGGCATCTGGGCAAGCAATATGAACAGCGACGAATTTGGCAAGATCGAGGCTGAGTTGGATCCGAAGATCACTGCTCACTTCGACAAGATCGTACAAAACGAAGTTTTGTTCAAGCGTATCGAGGCGGTTTACAATTCGCCGGCAACAAAAAAGCTGACCTCTGAGCAGCAGCGTCTCACTTGGGACTACTACACGCGTTTTGTCCGCTCAGGTGCAAAACTCGATTCGACTAAGAAAGCTCGGCTCTCGGAGATCAACGTCGCCTTGGCCGGCCTTTTCACAAAATTTAGCCAGAGCCTGCTCGGCGACGAAACGCAGGTTTACTTGCTTATCGAAAACGAGGAGAGCCTTGCCGGCCTTCCGCAATCGCTTCGCGATGCCGCCGCGGCCGCCGCGGTTTCGAAAAAGCAGCCAGGTAAGTGGGTAATTCGCAATACCCGTTCCTCTGTCGATCCGTTTCTTACGTACTCGGACAATCGACAACTACGCGAGAAAGCCTGGCGAATGTTTATTAATCGCGGTGACAATGGCGGCGAACGTGATACCAATTCCACGATCACCGAGATACTGAAGCTCCGCGCCGAACGCGCCAAACTACTCGGCTTTGCGACCCACGCCCACTGGCGTCTCCAAAACACGATGGCAAAAACGCCCGAGAGAGCAATGGAGTTGCTCGAACGCGTTTGGCCCGCGGCCGTTGCTCGCGTTCACGAAGAGGTTGCCGACATGCAGGCACTCGCCGACAAAGAAAAGGCCGGTATAAAGATCGAACCTTGGGACTATCGCTATTACATGGAGAAGGTGCGTAAGGACAAATACGATCTAGACAACAACGAAGTCAAAGAATATCTACAGCTCGACAAAATGCGAGAGGCGATGTTCTGGATGGCCGGCGAACTGTTCGGTTTCAGTTTTTCGCAAGTAACCAACGTGCCCGTATTTCACCCCGACGTCACCGTTTACGAGGTCAAGGACAAGAAGAATGGCAAGCACGTCGGTCTTTGGTACTTCGACCCGTACGCGCGTGACGGCAAGCGATCAGGCGCGTGGATGAACGCATACCGCAATCAGTATCGTTTTGATAAGGAAATTACGACGATAGTTTCTAATAACTCGAATTTTGTTAAGGGAAACCCCGGTGAGCCGGTGCTGATCTCTTGGGACGACGCGGAGACGATGTTTCACGAATTCGGCCACGCTCTGCATGGCCTGTCGTCAAACGTAACCTATCCGACGCTCTCGGGCACAAATGTCGTCCGTGACTATGTCGAATTCCCTTCGCAGATCCTCGAACACTGGCTCGCAACGCCCGAGATCCTGCAGAAATTTGCGCTTCACTACAAAACGGAAAAGCCGATACCGCAGTCGCTCGTTGATAAGCTAAAAAGAACCGAGACCTTCAACCAGGGCTTTTCAACTACCGAACTGCTTGCGAGTGCCCTCATCGATATGAAGCTTCATCTCGCCGGCGACGTGACGATCGACCCGGACAAATTCGAGCGCGAAACGCTTGCCGCGCTAAAAATGCCAAACGAACTCGTAATGCGCCACCGAACTCCGCAGTTTGGCCACGTCTTCGCGGGCGATGGTTATTCGGCGGGGTATTACAGCTACGTCTGGTCGGACGTTTTGACGGCGGACGCATTCGGAGCATTTACGGAAGGCAAAGGGCCATATGACAAAGCAGTTGGCGCACGCCTGAAGAAATACATCTTCTCTGTCGGCAACACGATCGATCCGGCCGAAGCGTATCGCAAGTTCCGCGGCCGCGATCCGGATGTGAATGCGTTGATGAAGAAGCGCGGCTTCCCCGTATCAAAGAAATAGGGAGCTAGCCACAAAAAGCACAGAAGGCGCAAAAAGGAATGTTCTCTTTTTCCGTCTTTTGTGCTTTTTGTGGCAATTACTGCTTAATCCCCAGATTCCGCATTCGACGATACAGATGGCTGCGGTCGACGCCCATGTTCTCGGCCGCCTTGGCAACATTGCCGTCAAACTCGGCAAGTTTGTGCTGAATAAACTCGCGCTGATAGGCGTCGGTTGCGTCCTTGAAGGTCGGAAAGCGAAAGCTGATCGCCGGCGCCTCGGATGGTTCGGCCGCCGGCAGGTCGGCGGCGTCGATCTTTTTCTTTGACGACATTATGACAATGCGCTCGATCGTGTTCTTTAATTCACGAACGTTGCCCGGCCAGTCATACTCGGCGAGCTTGCGGATCGCGTCGTCTGTAAAGTCCTTTTGCTGCTTACCGTAATCCGCCGAGAAACGTTTGTTGAAATGCTCGACGAGCAGCGGCACATCTTCGCGGCGTTCACGCAGCGGCGGAACCTGAAACGGGATAACATTCAATCTATAAAAAAGATCAGGGCGAAAATTGCCGTTGTCGATGAGCGACTCGAGCGGTTTGTTTGTTGCCGAGATCACACGAACATCAACCGAGACCGGCGTGTTGCTGCCGACGGGTTCAAAGCGCTGCTCCTCTAAAACGCGCAGCATCTTTGCCTGAACCGTTGGCGACATATCGCCTATCTCGTCGAGAAAAAGTGTCGCGCCGTCGGCGATCTCAAACTTCCCCTTTTTTGCCTTTGTGGCGCCCGAGAACGCGCCTTTCGCGTGTCCAAACAGCTCGCTCTCGACCAACTCCTCAGGTATCGCAGCCGAATTTATCTCGACAAATGGTGACGCTTTTCGCTTTGACTGTGTATGAATAGCACGCGCGACAAGCTCTTTGCCCGTCCCGCTCTCGCCCGAGATCAGGACGCGGCCGTCCGTCGGCGCCACGATCTCGATCTGCTTGCGAAGAGCTCGCATCGCAACCGATTCGCCGACCATTACATAATTTTGAGCAAGCTCGCTCTGGAGCTGCTCGTTCGCAACCTCGAGTTCGCGAATATGGATCGCGTTCTTAACCGTCAAAACCGTCCGGTCGAGACTTAGTGGCTTCTCGATAAAGTCGAACGCTCCGAGTTTTGTCGACCGCACTGCCGTCTCGATGTTGCCGTGTCCGGAGATCATCACGACTGCAGCATCTACGCCCTCAGCCTTTAAGTTCTGCAGCGTTTCCAGACCGTCAATGCCGTCACCGAGCCAGATGTCGAGCAGGATGCATGCGTAATAACCCGTCCTCGCCTTTTCGAGACATTCTTCACCGGTCGCGGCCGTCTCGACGACAAATCCCTCGTCCACGAGCACGCCGCGAAGCGTGTCACGAATGCCTTGTTCGTCATCAACGATTAGAATTGAAGTCATTTCAGTCGGTTTCGCGTTACCGCGTAAGCTATGGTAGCCAGGAAACGAAAAAAACTAAGTAGTATAAAAAGAGTGCCGCCAATCGCTACAAAGTTCGTGTTGTCACGGATGTCATAAATACCAAAACATACACCATTATCATCACACACAGTCGAAGTATTGACCGGCATTACTGACCAGATATAAACACACAAACCTAAAACCAACAACCACCAGTTCAATACGTGCCATTTATAGGAAACTGATCTCGACCAGGCTAGAACAAAAACCCTCGACAGGGCAATGATGCCGACCAAAACTGCAAACCCTGTCAAACTCAATTCCTTTCGTATCACCGCGACCGCAATTAGTTCTTCATGAATCGACAATGCCCAAAAGAACCTTGAAACCTCACGAGCAACACACAGAACAATCGCCAGCGCTCCTACAATCCCGATCAAACGGGTTCCGCGCATAGCTTTTCTATACTCTTCGAACCAGATCTTCATCGTTAGGCATTAAACGGGCACCTCTATAATAAACCTCGCTCCTCTCGGTTGATTTTTGACCGCGTGAATTCGGCCGTGGTGTTCCGCGATAATACGCTGTACGATCGCGAGGCCGAGGCCCGTGCCGCGGCCTTTTGTCGAAAAGTACGGCTGAAACAGCTTCTGTAAGTTACTTGGCGAGATGCCCTTACCGTTATCGGCAACCTCAGCGACGACAATGTCACGGGCGGCATCGTGTCGCGTCGCAACCCAAATCTGTCCCGCATCTTCGTCAAAAGCCTCGATCGAATTATCGACGAGATTTATGAAGACACGTTTCATTTGCTCGGCGTCGATCATGATCGGCGGCAGATCGTTCGAGAGATCGAACTCGAACGCCACATCACCCGGGCGGCCATCAAGCGCGGCGACCGCCTGTTTGACGACCTCGTTGAGATCGCCCAGCTCCAACACGGCCTCAGGCAGACGGGCAAACCGCGAAAATTCATCCACCATTGATTTTAGCGAAGCAACCTCGCGGATGATAGTATCCGTACTTTCGTGAACAACCTCGCTCATCGGGCCTTTGTCATCGATCCGTTTGCCTATACCGTTTTCGCGATGACCGGCGCGGTCAAAACGTCGTGCGATGCGCTCGGCCGATAGTTGAATCGGCGTAAGTGGATTCTTGATCTCGTGGGCCATGCGGCGAGCGACTTCTTGCCAGGCGGACGCGCGCTGAGCGGCGATGAGTTCGGAGAGATCCTCGATCACGAGGACTACGCCGCCGTCGGCAGGCAGCTTTGTTGCATTCAAAGCGACGGTTAAATCGTCACCCTGGCCATTCTTATGAAAAACGACTTGCTCAGCGGCGTGGCCAACGCGTGCCGCACGCGCGAGGAGCCGCTCGACATTAGCGCGGTTATCATCCGAGAACAATGCATCCGGACCAACGCCGATGGTCTCATCTTTTTCCTGTCTGAGGATGGCGGCGGCCGTTCCGTTGATAGTTGTCACACGTAGTTCGGCATCGAACGAGATCACCCCGGTTGGCAGAGACTCGAATACCGTCTCGATATATCGCCGACGCTCGGCCAGCTCTTTTGCGTTCGCCTCGAGCCGGGCCGACATATCGTTGAATGCATTCACGAGAATACCGAGTTCGTCCTCGGCGAGCACATCGACGCGGTGACCATAATTCCCCGCGGCGATCTCGCCTGCGCCCTCGGCAAGTGCCTTTATCGGCGTCGTTAAGCCGCGGGCCACGTAAAACGCGATCCATGTCGACGCAAATATCAGCAAGAACGTCAGCACACCGAGTGTCAGCAGCGCAACGCGTCGAATATTGTTCTGTTCCTGACCGAGACGGTCCAGTTCGGCGAGCGAATTATCGATCGACGGCTGTTCTAATCCACGCGCCTGACGAATCACGCTCTGCGGTATCTGTGAGAACCAGCGATCGAGTGCGCGGTTCATAAATAGGTACGAGAACGCTGCCATCGCGATAATTGGGAGCAAGCTAACCGCAAAAAAGTAGATCAAAAGACGCGTCTTGATCTGCGCACCCATCTGGAACGTGCGACGTTCGCGGACGAGCTTGATAATACTTCGCAGAAAAATGAACGCGAAGACGATGAACGCAATAAAATTTAGTGACGAGAGGGCGTAGAGCAGTATGAGGTCGCTCGAGGATTCGATCGTGAAGGTCCGCCACAGATTCGTCGATTGCAGCAGCACGAGCAACACGAGCGACGACAGCATTAATGTCCCGACGACCCAAGGCGTTTTCCGCCGACGCACCTTTGTCTCACTGGATTCCACGATTGCAAGTTTAACACGAGAATCGAGCCGTTTTTGCGGCTTTGCAGCTCTATTTGCGGAAAAGCTATGCTTTTCAGATAATTCCATACATGCTCGCGGCTTGGCCGCCGCCCTTTTCAGTTTCGTTTTAATGAACAAAATTTTCCTCGACGATCAAAGCGAACTTCGCAGCGGCTGGCGGGCGGCCGTGTTTCTTTTCGCATTTTTTGTCATCTCGTTTTTCCTGATCGTCATCTCGATAGGGGTCATCACTCTATTGCCGGTTGGCGAATCGGCGTCCGGACAACTGCCGGTGATAATTCCGTTTGCGATTTCGACCATCGTTGCTATCGTGCTCGGATGGCTGTGCGGCAGGTTTTTCGAGAACCTACCTTACAAGTCGCTCGGCGCTTCGTTTACAACCGGCTGGCTGGTGCATTTAGCGTCGGGTTTGGCGGTCGGTGCGGTAACTTTTCTCTTTGCGATAATTGTTGTTGTCGCGTCGGGAAGCATGAGTTTTGCGCTTAACGCAACGTCGGCCGCCAACGCAGTTGCAACGACATTGCTTACGACGCTGATCATTTTTACGGTTGCGGCTGCGTCTGAGGAAGCTCTCTTTCGCGGCTATCTACTTCAGACTTTTGCACGCTCTGATCTAAAATGGTTCGGCGTTGCAATGACCGCGGTGTTATTCGCCTTCGCCCATAATCAAAACCCCGGTGCAAATCCACTCGCCCTCGCCAACACGCTGCTCGCCGGCGTTTGGTTTGCGCTCGCATACTTCAAGACGCGCGATCTGTGGTTCCCGTTCGGCATTCATTTAGCGTGGAATTGGCTTCAGGGGCCTGTGTTTGGGATATCGGTGAGCGGCATAACCGGTTTCGCCCCCGACCCGCTTCTGCGTGCGAACGACGTCGGCCCGGCGTGGCTCACCGGCGCCGGCTATGGTATCGAGGGCGGCGTTGCCTGCTCGATCGCACTAATTCTCTCGCTCGCACTCATCCATTACCTGCCAGGCTTTCGTGCTAACGCGAACTTAACCGCAGATAACACCGAGACCGCAGATTGAAGAAACAATTTATTTTCTTTATCTGCTTTATCTGCTTCATCTCCGGTTAAATACCGCTAAGCTATCTGAATCTTGAATGAAATATCAACGGCCTTCGCTGAGTGTGTAATTCGCCCGACCGAGATCAAATCGACGCCGGCCTCGGCAAATGATCGAACGCGGTCGAGGTCCATGCCACCCGAGGCCTCGATCAGCACCTTCGGGTTCATATCGCGCGCCATTTGGACGAGCTTTGCGGCTTCGTCGGGAGTTTGGTTATCGAGCATAACGATCTCGGCGCCGGCGTTGATCGCCTCGCGAAGCTGCGCCCAATTCGTCACCTCGACCTCGATCTTGTGCAGATGACCGACGCTTGTCTTTGCGGCGGAGACGGCCTCAGTTATACCGCCCGCGAGCGCGATGTGGTTGTCCTTGATGAGTACGCCATCGTCGAGACCCATGCGGTGGTTCTTGCCGCCGCCGACGGTGACAGCATATTTCTCCAGAGCACGAAGGCCCGGCGTTGTCTTTCGCGTGTCGACAATTCGCGCGTTTGTTCCCTCGATAGCTTTGACATAATGACGAGTAAGAGTCGCGATGCCCGACATTCGCTGAATCAGGTTGAGCGCGACGCGTTCGCCAACCAGCAGAACATCAGCGTAGCCCTTTAGCGTTCCAAAGACAGTGCCCGCATCGACCTCGTCGCCGTCTTTATAAGTGGTTTCAAGCTCGGAGACGTCCGGGTCAAGATGAAAAAATACGCCCTCGGCGACCTCAAGCCCGCAGATGACGAGATTCTCTTTCGCCAAAAATCGTCCGATGCCCCGCGTCTCGTGCGCAACCGTCGCCGTCGTCGTAATATCGCCACGCCCGATGTCCTCGGCGAGAAATTCACCGATCGCCGACATTATCTCGCCACTCTCAAGCCAGTTCATAAAGTTATTTTATCGGGGCCTCGATAGGCTTCAAAGCGACGTTATACTCAAACTTCGAGGTATTGCGAAAAACAACACTTTTTGTCTCACTAACTGTTTTTACAATTGAACGCTCACGAACCGACATATCCATGTTGAGCACCAATCTGTCGTCAGTTAGAAACTTCGTCGGCTCTGAGCGATCAGCCTCTTTCCTCAGTAATGTAGCTGTCCTAATATAAGTACGACTATCCTGATTTACTTGAACGGCGTATTTGGTTTCGTCTGCTTCACCAAGAGGTGGCGGTGGATCTTCATAGCAACTCTTCCACTCAGAAGTATCTTCCCTGCAATATCTAGCAATTCCGATTTGAATCAACTCCGTAACAGTTGTCTTCCCATCTCGAACAACTGTTTCGATAGTGCGGTAGGTGTCTTTCGACCGATATTCAGACACCTGTGTTCTCGAATAACTCACCTTTCCATGCAACAGATTCTCATACTCTTGTGTTTCCCGTCGCGGAAACATTTCTCGCGTTGTAGCATACCCAGATCTAATACCGGCCCAATATTCCTGCTGTGTGATAACTGTGGCTTGTGCCATTGAAAACTCAGCTGTCGTTAAGACCACTACGACTATTAGGATAATTGTCGATGAACGGAACTTCATACTATTGCAAGGCCTCCAGGTTATTATTCAGCGTTTCGATCTGCTTTTCCAACTCGAGGGAACGCTCGCGAAGTTCTGCGACCTTGTCTGCGGGGGCGCGTTCGACAAAGTTTGCGTTTGCGAGCTGTGCGTCGAGGCGCGATTTCTCTTCGCTGAGTTTGTCTATTTGTCCTGCGAGGCGCGTCCGTTCTTTGTCAAAATCGATCAGGCCCTCGAGCGGTACGGCCAGCTCGGCATTGTCGGTCACGGCCTTTGCCGAGGCCTTTGGTACGTCGAGTTCGCCGCCGATGACAAGCTTGTCGGCCTTTGCAAGTTTTAGAATTTGAGCTTCGTTGGCCGCGAACACAGCCTGAAACGCATCGTTCGCCGCGATATGCACCTCGAACTTTACCGCCGTCGATATACCCATCTCGGCGCGGATGTTGCGCACCTTCGTAATGACATCGATGACCGCCGACATCTCGGCTTCCGCTTGCTCGTCGATCGCACGCTCGTCCCCCGGCGGAAAACTCGTGAGCATTATCGTCGCATCTGCCGCTTTGTAAGCGTCGTGATTCATCGCGGAGCTTGTTCCGGGCAGCTTTTGCCACAACTCCTCGGTCAGATATGGCATAAAAGGATGCAGCATCCTCAACGCGATCTCAAGAATCGTGAGAATGCGCGTTCTGGCCGGAACGCAGGCGCCCTCGCCTGCAATGAGCGTCGCTTCGACGCGAAGACCTTCGGTGGAGTTATCGTCACCATTGTCCGGCGACGTTGTTCGGGCTTCGCCCTCATTGCGGACGA
>JBJXFZ010000165.1:0-45487 GCA_046154245.1 Pyrinomonadaceae bacterium | reverse complement strand
CGCGCTGACTCTGTATACCTTCGCCAAAAGCGACGCCAAACCGCGCGACGTCAGCCGGATCCTCGCCAAAGCTTCGCACATTTATAACAGGATTTGCCGCGTTGTTATTCACGTCGAGCACCGGCGCATAGACGTGATGGATGCCTATGGCGCGAGCCTCGCGACCCGTGATCACGCCCATCCGGCGTGCGAATTCGGGTTCGCCCGTTGCGGCGACAGCCATCGCCCAAGGGAAGTTTGTTGCATCCTCAAACCGCATGCCGATGCCGGTCTCGGCGTCGAGCGACATCAACAGTGGAAGTTTTGCATTCTCTTGCAGGCGATTGATGAGATGCGTTGTCTCGTAAACCGGAGCGCCAAAAAAGATCACGCCGCCGATCTTGTTTTCAACGACGTGCCGTTTCAGGTCACGGAAAAATGGACTGTCCTGATTTGCAAAGCGCGCGTTGACGCCGATGTGAACAAGCTGGCCGACTTTTTCCTCGACCGACATCCTTTTTAGGATCTTGTCGGCGGCTTTCCACGATTTTTGCGACGGAGAAAGTCGCGGCTCGCCGGGAACGCGGGCGCCCTCGCCCGCAACGTCGCGGAGCGGCGTGCCGCTGCTGGCAGGCCGGGCACCTGCTTTTCCGGCCGACGCAGCCAGCGAGCCACCCATCAACGAAGCGGCGAGAATAAAACTAAGCAGAAATTTCATCATCTTGATTTTTAATAACTAAACTCGCGAGTGTCGCGACCGCGAACGTCGTCAGGCTGCCGATCAGCGCGTACCACGGCCATGCGATGACCGGGCCGGGCAAGATCTTATTCGTCGCAAGCAAAATGTAGAGCATCAGGACACAGCTAACAAGCATGCCGACAAGAGCGTGAATTTCGCGAGCGCGTTTCAAAAACGTTCCGACGAGAAAGACGCCGAGTATCGGGCCGTTGATCAGCGACGCGACGGCGAGCGCGAGGCTCAGTGCCGATTCACCCGAGCGCATAAAAGCAATCGCGACGACGATCTGCACTATTCCTATACCGACGGTCAGCCAGCCTGCGAGCCGAACAAGCTGGCGATCCGTAATATCGCGCTTGAACGGCTTGTAAAGATCGTTGATCGCGGTTGCGGCGATCGAATTCAAACTCGAAGACAACGCCGCGGCAAAGATCGCGGCGACGACAAGACCCGACAAACCCGGCGGCATGTGCTGCGTTATAAAATCAGGGAACACCTGATCGCCCTTTGCAAACGGAAACGTACCCGGAACGCCCGAATTTGCGACGCCGGCTTGCGCATATTCGGGCGAATTAAAGGGTGCGTAGAAAGCAAACAGCAGCACGCCGATGAACAAAAAGCCAATGAACTGGCCGAGCACTACCGCACCGGACGACAGCAACGCGGTCGCGGCGGACGACGGCTTGCTGGTGCAGAGATATCGCTGTACGAGATATTGATCTGTGCCGTGCGTCGACATCGTGAGAAAACAGCCGCCAAAAAGCCCCGACCAAAACGTGAACGTTTTTGCCATGTCCCAACCGAAGTCGAACACGCTGAATTTGTTAAATTGCTCGCCGGTCGCCATCACCGCCGACAAACCGCCGTCGATGTTTTGCAGCAGAACGACGGCCGCCGCGATCGCTCCGCCGATATAGATCACGAGCTGCACGACCTCGACCCAAATCACAGCCTCCATCCCGCCGTAGAACGTAAAGACGATCATCACAACACCGAGCAGAATGATCGAGCCGATGATTATCGTCGTCGGTTCGGCAGTTGGGTCGAACGATTTGTAAACCGCCGCAAGGACAAACGCAGTCAGCAGCAGTCGAACGCCGTCGGCGACGTTGCGCATGACAACAAACAGTGCGGACGCGAGCATCTTTACGCGCATTCCAAACCGCTCGCCGAGCAGTTGATAAACGGTCTGCAGCTCGCCCTTGAAATACAGCGGGATAAAGACGAGCGAGATCACAACGCGGCCGAGCATGTAACCGAACACAAGCTGCAGAAACTGAAAATTACCACCTCGCGCAAACGCGATGCCGGGCACCGAGACAAACGTGATCGTGCTCGTCTCGGTCGCGACGATCGACATCGCGATCGCCCACCACGGCACGCTCCGGTCGCCGACAAAATAATCTTCGGTCGTTTCCTGCTTGCCCGAGAACCAGATCCCGAACGCAGTAATACCGATTAGATAGCCGAAGATGATCACGAGGTCGAGTGTTTGCATTAGTTATTCCTAGCTAACTCGATCGCGTCATTGATCGAATAATTTGTTCTCGTCAAAATCTCGTTCGCCTTCTGTTTGTCTGTGATATCTGTTTCGGCCATGAAAATACGCAGCGCACGATCTTTTAGTTTTTCATTCGACGCCCGAACATTGGTCATGCGGTTGCCTTTGACATAACCGAGGCGGATCATCGTAACGGTCGAGATCATGTTCAGGATCATCTTTTGCGCCGTGCCGGCTTTCATGCGCGTCGAGCCGGTGAGTGCTTCTGCTCCGACGCCCGGGACGATCTCGACATCGACGATCTTTGTTATTGCAGAATCGGGGACGCAGGTTATGCAGGCTGTAAAGCAGCCAAGCTCGCGTGCATGCTCAACTGCACCGATCGTGTATGGCGTGCGGCCCGAGGCTGCGAGGCCGACGACGGCATCCTGTGCGGTCAAACCTCGTGATTTCAAATCGTCTGCACCGGCCTCGCGATTATCCTCGCTCGCCTCGGTCGCTTTATAAAGAGCGTCATGGCCGCCTGCGATCACGCCCTGCACGAGTTCGTATCCGACGCCAAACGTCGGCGGTATCTCGCTCGCGTCCAATACGCCGAGCCGTCCGCTTGTGCCCGTGCCGACATAAAACAAACGCCCGCCGTTCTCCAGCCGCTCGACAATTTTATCTATTACCGCCGCGACCTCGGGTAAAACCTTCTCAACCGCCGCCGCAACCCCTTTGTCCTCGTCGTTGATCAATCGAACAGCCTCAAGCGTCGAGACCTTATCGATCTCAGCCGTCGCAGGGTTCTCTTGTTCGGTGATCGGCAGGTTCATCTTGCTAAAATTCAACCACCCACTACCGTAGGTGGTTCTGACCGTTCATCGCCAGCAACGCCGCTGCATGTGCCGGCGGCATTTGTGGGTCCGTTAAGTAAGCCTTTGGCGCGGCCTTGGCGATGATCTCCTTCATCGGTTTTGTGAGCAGACGACCGGCATTAAAGACGCCGCCGACACAGCCGATGGGTACTTTTTGTTTTTGTAGGGCCAATTTTTTCAAAACGGCGACGGCTGCTGTGCCGAGTTCGCGGCCCGCATCGGTAATGATCTCGCGCGCGATTTTATCACCTTCGAGTGCGGTTTCGACTACCTCTTTCGCAAAACCGGCGATGCGACTGTTGTCCATTTTTGGAGAGTAGATGGCGCCGATCAGATTCTCTGGCGACGATGCGCGAAAGTACTCAGCGGCGCGTTCGCTAAGTGTTGTCTTTGGGCCGCGGCCGTCCGAGGCCTTTGCAACCGCGTGGAGAGCTTCGCCTGCGATGCCGCGACCGCCGCCTTCGTCACCGGCGATCGGCCCCCAACCACCGGCGATAAATTTTTCACCCTTGTCGTTGATACCCAGACAGACGGAGCCGGTCCCGGCGATAACGACGATGCCCGGCTGCCCAAGCGTGGTGCCATAAAGCGCGATGTCGGCATCGGTCATTACATCGATCTTGCGAAGCCGAAACCGCAAAGCAAAGCTCTCTCGCACGCGCTCGCGAATGTCGCGACGCCGAACTCCGGCGAGTCCCAACGTCGCCGCAACAATGTCGCCGCGTGAGACGTTGCCGGCGTCGCAAGCTTTGTCGATAGCCGACGCAATGTTGGCTACGGCGGTTTCGACGCCGACGCGCAACGGGTTTGAGGCGCCGTCTTCGCCTGTTCCAACAACCTTGCCGCGCTCGTTCATCAGAGCGACAGTTGTTTTCGTACCGCCGCCGTCAACACCCAGAAAAAGCTGGTATGACGATGGGGAAGTGCGGATTTTTGAACCTTTTGACGGCATGAGGTAATCTCAAACGCGAGAAAAATACACTTACATTCTTCGGCAAACTTGACATATAATCAAAGTTACCGGATTTTATATATTCGATAAGCAACACTAATCGCAAAGACGAGGGTCGCGTCCAGTTATGGAGATCAGACAGCTAAAGGCCTTTTTGGCAATTGCCGAGGCTAAAACTTTTACCGCCGGTGCGCGTCGCGTCAACGTGACGCAGGCGGCGATTTCGATGCAGATCAAGCAACTCGAGGACGAAGTCGGGCTGCAACTCTTTACGCGAACGCCGCGTCGCGTCATCTTGACGGAGGCGGGCGAATATCTGCTCGAGCGTGCGCGAAAGATCCTTCGCGAGCATGACAACGCTCTTGCCGAGATCGCCGAGCTTGCGGGTGCCGAGCATGGACGTCTGCGTATCGGTTCGGCGTCGGCTGAGTTTGCGACGCTGCAACTGCCGCATATTTTGCAGAGCATTCGCGAAAAATACCCGAACGCCGACATCGCTGTCACGGCCGGTACTAGCCAGAAACTCGTCGATAAGATAATGCACGGCGAGATCGACATTGCCTTTGTTAGCTTGCCGGTAGACAACTCGTCAATCACGACCGAGCGGCTGTTCAGCGACGAGATCGTTGCGATCGCCCATCCCTCGCACCCATTGGCGAATGAGCGATACATCAGCGCCGCGGCGCTCGCGGGTGAAAAGCTCATCCTCGGGGAGCGCGGCGGCAACACGCGACGAATGATCGACGATTTTTTCAACGCCGCGAACGTTCGTCCGAACATCGTGATGGAGCTATCGCGTCAGGAGGCGATCAATCAAATGGTTGAGAACAACCTCGGCGTCGGCACCGCCGGTGCAAAGACCATCGCCAGCGAAATTCGCGAGGGCCGGCTCGTGTCATGGATGATCGAGGGCGCCGAGATCAACTGGGAACTCGGTCTCGCACGTCTGCGCGGCGGATATTTTTCGCCGATCGAGAAAGAGTTTGTCGCTCTCTGCAAAGAGAATTTCGTCGAGAAGGAAAAAGAACTGAAAGCTCGGAAATGATTTTTTTTAACGCAAAGTCGCAAAGCCGCAAAGCCGCAAAGGAAAACAGATTTTATTTCTTTGCGTCTTTGTTTCTCTGCGTCTTTGCGTTGAATGGTTTTGTCGTTTCACAGGGATTGCCGCTGGCAAAACCCGAGTCGGTCGGGATGAACTCGGCCAAGCTCGCTCAGATCGATGAGCTTGTAAACAAAGATATCGCCGACAAAAAGCTGCCCGGTGCCGTCGTGCTCGTTGGTCATCGCGGCAAGATCGTTTTTCGAAAGGCGTACGGCAATCGCTCGCTCGTCCCGACGGTTGAACCAATGACCGTCGATACGATCTTTGACGTCGCCTCTCTTACAAAACCGGTTGCGACGGCGACGTCGATAATGATCCTAGTCGAGCAGGGAAAGCTGCGACTTAGCGATACCATCGGCAAATTCATCCCCGACATTGACGACGAAAACGCAAAACGCGTCACTATCCAGCAGCTTCTAACACACACCTCCGGCTATCGCCCCGATTTCGACCTCGGCGAGAAATGGACGGGCCGCGACGGAATGCTCGCTGCTCTCGAAAAAGAGAAACTTCGCAACCCGCCGGGGACGAGATTTGTTTATTCGGATATTGGGTTTATTGTCCTCGGAGAGATCGTCGCGAGAGTTAGCGGTAAGCCGTTACACGAGTTCGTCGGTAGTATTCAGCGCAACAACTTTGAGCACAGCTCGAACTATCGGCCTTTTTACGTACCTTCCGTGGTTCGGGATATTCTGAAGTCGAGCCCTAGCCCATATCCTCTGCCGCTAGGACCATCTATCTCTACAGTTTTGAGGCTCTCAGGGAAGGTTTTCGAACCGCAATCTATCGCTCCGACCGAGAACATCCGCGGTCAGAACAGTTATCTTGGCTCAAAATTTGAAGGTGATGAAAAATCGGGCGATCGAATTCTTCTTGGTCAGGTCCACGACCCAACGGCATTTCGCATGGGCGGCGTCGCAGGTCACGCCGGGCTTTTTTCGACTGCGGACGATCTTGCGCGTTACTGTCAGATGATCTTGAACGGCGGCGTCGTGCCGAATGCGGAATCAAAGATGCAGAAGAGCGCGCGTCAGCAAGGGCGTAACATAGGCCGCAGAATACTATCCGCCCAGACCATCGCTAAGATGACCGCACCCTATGTTGTAAGCGAGACGGGCGAGACGCGCGGGCTTGGGTGGGAAATCAACACTTCGTTCTCGACGAATCGAGGTGAGTTTTTTCCGCTCGGCTCCTTTGGACACACGGGTTTTACCGGCACGGGAATCTGGATCGATCCGGTTTCGCAGACATTTGTCGTCTTTCTCTCGAACCGCGTTCATCCCGACGGCAAGGGCGACGTCGGCCCTCTGCGTGCAAAAGTTTCGACCGTCGTGGCGTCCGCTATCGAAGACACGCCGACAGAGAAGTATCGCGAATTCGAGGCGGCCTACAACTCCGCTGTCGCCGCTCAGCTACCAAAATTCAAGGCACAGCTTGAGGCTGCCAATGCGAGGGAATCCGCAATCCGCATTCCGCATTCCGCAATCGTGCTGAACGGCATCGATGTTCTTGAAAAATCCGGCTTCAAAGAACTGGAAGGCAAGCGCGTCGGTCTCGTGACAAACCACACCGGACGCAATCTCGCCGGCAAGCAGACGATCGACATTCTAAACGAAGCACCGAATGTAAAACTCGTCGCGCTGTTCGCTCCCGAGCACGGTATTCGCGGCGAGCTTGATACCGAGAAGATCGACGACACAAAGGACGAGAAGACGGGTCTTCCGGTGTACTCGCTCTACAAGGACGGAATGCGGCGGCCAAAGCCCGAGCAGTTGAAAGACCTCGACGCGATTGTCTACGACATTCAGGACATCGGAGCGCGATTTTACACATACACGGCGACGCTCAAAAACGTTATGGAGGAGGCCGCAAAGGCCGGAAAACCCGTCTTTGTACTCGACCGTCCAAACCCAATTAACGGAGCTTCGGTCGAAGGCCCGCTCGCGGACGAGTCGCTGCTCTCGTTTATCGCAGCACACACGACGCCGGTTCGCTACGGCCTAACCATAGGCGAACTCGGAATCATGATGAACGCGGAGCGAAAGATCGGCGCCGACGTAAAAGTTATCAAGATGGAAGGCTGGTCGCGCGCGATGTGGTTTGACGAGACAGGGCAGACGTGGGTAAACCCCAGTCCGAATATGCGCTCGCTCACCGAGGCGACGCTTTATCCAGGCATCGGTCTTCTCGAAACCACAAACCTGAGCGTCGGTCGCGGCACGGACACGCCGTTTGAGGTCATCGGTGCGCCGTGGCTCGACGGGCAAAAGCTGGCGAAATATCTAAACGAGCGAAATATCAAAGGCGTACGGTTTGTGCCCGTGAGATTCAAGCCAAACGCCTCGGTTTTCAAGGACGAGCAATGCAGCGGCGTGAACGTCATCATCACCGACCGCGCGGCGTTTCATTCGGTGCGGACGGGCTTTGAGATCGCCGCCGCGCTTCGCAAGCTCTACCCTAACGATTGGCAGGTCGATCGTTACGGCCGCCTACTCGTAAACAACCAAATGCTTGAGATGGTAAAGCGCGGCGATTCGCCGGAAGTCATCGAGCGGGCCGCCGCCGAGAAAAGTGGCGAGTTCCTGAAACGTAGGGCACCGTTCTTGCTTTACAAATAGGCGAATACGAGTTATAACGATTTCAGAATTCAGATTTTCGTAACAAGCGGTTTATTTCCTGCGTTTATGCGCTAAAGACCATCCATGGTGGCTCTTATGCGATAACGAAAATTTGAATAGATTTCCATTCGCGTAAGTTATTCTTATGGCTTGCTACCTTTTCTAAAAACTGAATGAGAGGATTAACGACAATGATTAAGAACTTCGGATTACGTTGGCCCGGTCTTTTTGGCATTTTTGTATTGGTTTTTAGCTTAGCGGCTGTTGCTAATGCTCAAACGGTTAGCGGGACGCTGCGCGGAACCGTCACCGACTCCAACGGAGCAGTAATTCCGGGCGCGACCGTTACTGCACGCAACAAGGAAACGGGTTTGGAACGCACCGTGGTCAGCTCGGACGAGGGCCTTTATAACATGCCGTTTCTGCCGATAGGCAGTTACGACGTTGAGGCGACGCGGGCGGATTTTAACAAAGTTCTTCGGACGAACGTGGCTATAAGCCTTAACGAAACGTCCGTGGTCAATATCCGGCTCGATCCGTCGGTTTCCGGCGAAGTAACGGTCACCGATGAGACGGCGCCGATCAACTCGACTGACGGACAAATTGCCGGCTCTCTTACGAGTAACCAGATCGCGGAACGTCCCGTGGCGAATCAAGGCAATTTCCTGACCCTTGCTGAAACCTTCACGGGGTATCAAGAGAATCCGACGAGCGGTCAAAACAATCCTACTTTATCTTCGGGCTCGTCTGTAAACTTCAGCGGCACCGGCACTCGCGGAGCGACCTTTCAGATAAACGGTGTTAACAATGATGACTCGTCTGAAAATCAAAACCGGCAGGGAGCCTCTCTAGCGACGATCAAAGAATTTCAGGTAATCACCAATAATTTTACGGCGGAGTTTGGCCGCGGTTACGGCGCCGTTGTGCTGGTTCAGACATTGTCAGGTACAAACGCCGTGAAGGGAAGTCTCTACTGGTTTAACTCGAATCAGGCACTGAATGCTAAGTCGCATTTCACGCATACAAAAAAGCCCGTATTTCGTCGCAATCAATATGGTGGCGTCGCAGGATTTCCACTTTGGCGAAACAAATTCTTTGGCTTTGTGAGCGTCGACCGCGTGGAGAATTCAGGTGCTAACACTTACACGCGCGATCTTCCGTTGCCCTTTGAAAGAAATCCAGCCAACTGGTTTCTGACTACCCCGGCGAATAACACGCCGGCGAATAGGGCTTTCATTCAATCGGTATTTGACCGTATTCCGAGCACGCTTGTTCCGAACGATTCGCGCTCACCCCGAACCTTTGTCGGATCGCAGCCCTTTAGTTTTCCGGCGAACGACTATTCTGCACGGTTCGACTGGAATCTAAGCGGCAATGACACGATTGTCGGTCGCTGGCAGTATACTCGCCAGAGATTTCAGGCAGATGACATAGTGCTCGGTGAGCGGGCCGATCAAAATAACAAACAACAGAATTACGGAATCACGTGGACCCATATCTTTAATCCACAGGTCGTTGGCGAGTTTCGTTATGGTTTAGGACTGAGAACCACTTTGGTTAATATCGCTGCCGGAAACAATACGCCGATCATTCGTTTTCAGAACCCTCATCCGGCAATTAGCGGCACAATTATTGGTAACGCCGGAGCGTTCCCAATTCAACGCTATCAGACCGACCATCAGATCGTTTACAACCTTTCAGCCGTGCTCTTGGGAAATCACTTTGTGAAGGCCGGAATTGACCGTCGAAGGCAGAAGCTCGATGATCTCGCTGATAACTTCTCGAGAGGCTTTTACACGTTTAACGGTGCGTGCAATGGAGTTACCTACCGTGACCCGACAACCGCTACTCCTACAGTGCCGCTTGGCAATCCGTCGGGTTTTCATGCTTTGATCAACGGTTGTGTTACGACTTTCCAGAAAGGATACGGGCCGTTCTTTTTGGAAAACCGGATTGCTGAGACCAACGTGTACTTGGAAGATAACTGGAAGATCGCATCCTACCTCACATTTAACCTCGGCATTCGGTATGAATACGTCGAGGTCCCGAAGGAAGCAAACCAGAAGATCGGTTACGGTTTTGTAGATGACAAGAATAATATTGAACCGAGGGTTGGCTTCGCCTATAGCCCGCAGTTTGAGAGCGGGTTGTTAAAGTCTTTTTTTGGCGGACCTGGTAATAGTTCCATCCGGGCCGGTTATGGCTTGTACCACGGTCGACTCTTCCAGTCGGTGTTTTCGCAATCGGGAGCGACTGTAAGATTTAACCCACCAAATGCTTTCTTTTATAACCAGACTGGTGTGACAACCACAATTTTCACGCCGACAAACCTTCAAGATCCCACAAACGGATTCGTTTTTGTCCCGGGCCCTCAGACGACGCGGCACACGATCACGATCGTCGACCCGAAACTAGAAGTGCCATATACGCAACAGTGGAATCTGACATTTGAGCGAAAGTTCCCATGGTCAATGGCGCTGCGAACGAGCTATTCGGGCAACCGGGGCATCGGTCTCGTAAAGTTTGGCTTGGACAATCTTCCGGTGCACGATGCGGTAAATGGCGTATTTGTGCTAAATCACCCAAACAACGCAGCTGCCCAACGAGGGCAAGTTATTCGGTTGGCCGCCGACGCCTTTTGTGCCGGCACGACAGCGACGACGGTTTCGACCGCGTGCCCGGTTGTGGTTCCAATCGGCACTCTGGAATACAGCCGAGTTGTTCCGCGTATCAACGAACGCAGACCCGACCCACGATATGGAACAAACATCATCGTGAATAACGGTGCGTGGAGTTATTACCACGCAATGCAGGTTGAACTCATCAAGAAGCTCTCAAATGGATTTAACTTTTCGGCTGCTTACACTTGGAGTAAATCGCTTGACACAAACTCCGAGGCAACCGCGGTTGGAACAGGTGATAGCAACCAGAACGGCAATGATGCGAGAGTATCTCGCGGCTTTTCCAGATTTCACACGCCGCATCGGTTTACTTTCTTCGGGACGTATCGTTTACCATTCTTCGCCAAAGATAAAGGCATCAAAGGACAGATCCTGGGCGGATGGCAAATGTCCGCCGTCCTAAAGTTGATACATGGGACACCGTTTACCGTTTCAGGTACGGCGATCGACCTGAATTTTGATGGATTTTCGGAGACCCGGCCCGTCTTGCTCAATCCATCGATCTTGGGTAACAGCATCTCAAATCCCGCGACATCGCAACAGATGTTACCGCTTAGCGCATTTGGTTCTCCAACCTCCATCGGACAATTTAACTGTTGTATCTTAGGGCGCAACACGTTTTTTCTTGATGGGGTTAATAACCTCGATCTTGCATTTTCAAAGATATTTCCGATGCCATGGGGAGAGCGACATAACTTGCAGGTTCGGGCGGATATGTTTAATGCTTTCAATCATGTGCAGTATGGTTTTCCGAACGTAACGTATACAAGTTCGACACTCGGTGTTTTGAATACGACAGCGAACTCGTATGCTCCACGAAATATTCAGATCTCGTTGAAATATAATTTCTAGGATCTGGCTTGGAAATTTTGGATCGCGTCGTTCTGTTGACAGGGCGGCGCGGTTTTTTGTTTGGTATCTGCAGTTAGCTGAAGGATAATTCGAGTATGGTTGTGACTTCATTCGAAAATTCGCGAGTGCTGAGCGGTGACTCAGATCTACCGGTGTCAGAAGTCTCAGTCGAGGACGGTGTCATCGTTGGCATTGACTCTCGCGAAGCAAAACGAGATCAGAAAGCGCGAGTACACGTGTTTGATGGCCTGATTTTGATGCCCGGCTTTGTCGATGTGCATTGCCATGGAGCGGTTGGCGTTGATGTAAATACCGCGGACGCGTCTGAGTTGCTGAAGGTGGCAGAGTTCTTGGCGAAAAACGGCGTGACGGCGTGGATGCCGACGCTTGTGCCGGACCAGGACGAAAATTACAAGCGTGCGATCGCAGCGATCGATGATTTGATGGAATTGCAAACGGACAAGCCTGTTGCGCAGGCTGTCGGCGTGCATTATGAGGGCGTGTTTGCGAGCGAGGCGATGTGCGGGGCGCTCCGGCCGGAGTATTTCAAAAGTGGGCGGTGGCCGGTGGTCGGTGGTCAGTTGCCAGGACTAAAGTCAGGCGTTCACATGACAACGCTCGCGCCTGAGGTTGACGGCGGGATCGATTTGATAAAGGATCTCGTGGCCGACGGTTGGGTAGTTTCGATCGGTCATACCCGCGCGGACGCCGCGACTTTGACACATGCATACGACGCCGGCGCGCGGCATTTGACACATTTTTTCAATGCGATGACCGGCGTGCATCATCGCGAGCTTGGTGTTGCGGGTTGGGGACTCGCGAATAAGGACGTGACGTTCGATATTATCGCCGACGGCGTTCACGTCGCGCCCGAAATGCTCGAGATGGCGTGCCGCGTAAAGCGGGCGAACAAAGTTTCGCTCATCAGCGATTCTGTAGCACCGACCGGGCTTGGCGATGGCGAGTACGACCTGTGGGGCGAAAAGATAACTGTAATAAACGGTCGTACGCAGAATGAGCGTGGTTCGATCGCGGGCTCGGTCAGCACGTTGCTTGACGGCGTTAAAACGATGCGCTTGCTCGGGTTTGTGGATGTCGAGATCGCGAAGATGGCGTCGACAAATCCGGCACGGCTGCTTGGCCTCGATACGCGTGGCTCGATCGAGGTTGGAATGCGTGCCGATCTTGTCGGTTTTGACCGCGAAGGTAATGTAGCATTTACGATGATCGGCGGTGAGATCATCGCTTAGTAAAAAGCCCGACCTTAGCTAGCCGGGCTTTTGTAACTTAGATCATGAGTCGTTTAGAATTCTGCTCCTTTCCTTTTTTCTTTTGGTTTGCCGTCTTTAAATCGCTCTTCGAATTTCGAACGCATTTCTGCAGCCTTTGCTTTCTGTTCGTCGGTAAGGATCGCGAAGATCTGGGCCTTCCCTTTTTCTTTCTCAACGATCAGCTTGGCTGAGATGTTTCCTTGCTCGGCGGCGAGGGCTTCGACTTTCGCTTGATCAAAGTTCCCATCTGTTCCGAGCACGACGAGTTGTTTTCGGTTCTCGCGCATTTGCTGTAAGAGCGGGTCGATATTAGTTCGAGCTGCTTTTCTTATCTCTTCGACCTTGGCCTTTTGCTCATCGGTCAAATCGAGTCCGCGAAGCGCCTTGCCCATCATTCCGCCGTGTCGTCCATGACCACGATGAAATGATTTCTGTCCGATGACGAAAACTGCACCCACCGTCAATACAACCGCTGCCAATACTCCAATAATGATTTTTTTCATGATTAACTCCTTTTGATTACCAGATCGGAAGTTGTTCCGTAAGATTTGAAACGAAATACTGCCGGGCGCCGAATGTAGCGAATGCGTTAGATTCTGTAAAGAAATGTAAAAGCCGCGCAATAACGGCTTTTTTCGCGTAGAATGCTCTTTGCAAATGGATAAGATCCTTATCATCGATGACGACGAGGAACTCTGCGAGTTGGTGTCAGAGTATCTTGGCGTCGAGGGATTTGCCGTCGAGTCGGTGAATGATGGCGAAGCCGGTTTGAGAGCCGCGCTCGCGGGCGAGCATGACATTGCGATCCTCGATGTAATGATGCCGAAGATGAATGGTTTTGACGTTTTGCGAGCGTTGAGGCAAACGTCGCAGTTGCCGGTCATCATGCTCACCGCCCGCGGCGACGACATGGAACGAATCGTCGGTCTAGAGATCGGTGCCGACGATTATTTGCCAAAGCCTTTTAATCCGCGTGAATTGGCGGCGCGGCTGCGAGCGATTTTAAGACGAAGTTCGGACACGGGCGACACAAACGCAAACGAAAATTTGAGCGTCGATGGTATCGAGCTTTCGTCGACAGCACGAACGGTTTTGCTCGACGGCAGCGATGTTATGCTCACGTCGGTCGAGTTTGCTCTTCTTCGCGAGTTACTAAAAGATGCAGGTCAGGTCATCAAAAAAGAGGACCTCAGCGAGCGTGTTTTGGAACGCAAACTTTCACCGTACGATCGCAGCCTCGACATGCACATCAGCAATCTGCGCAAAAAGCTCGGGCCCCGCGGTGATGGGAGCGAGCGGATCAAGACCATTCGGTCGGTCGGTTATATCTATACGGTAATATGAAGCTTTTCCTGAAAATCTTCCTTTGGTTCTTGCTTACGATCTTTGTGACGATAAGCGTGATGACCTACGTCACGCGGACGTTCCAGACTGAGCCGATGTCGACGCGAATGGAACGCTCCCGGCGAAATCAGATGACGATCTACGGCGGCACCGCGACACAGATAGCCATGGCAGAGGGTGAACCCGGCTTACGTGCCTTTCTGGCCCGCCTCAGCGAGGTCGAACCAACGCGGACCGTGGGGCTCGTCGAGGCAAACGGTACGGTGTGGTACGGCGACGGGGAGCGGATCTCGCACTCAACCGACCTGGTCAGCAGAGCTTTGAGTTCGGGTGTGATCGAACTGCAAGCTGATGAGGAACATTCGCTCGGAGCGGCACCCGTCGATTTTCCCGATGGTCGCCGTCTCGTACTCGTGATCAGGTGGGACCGCCAGACGCCGCCTGCCTTGTTCTTTGGATCTACGACAGGTTATTTGCGTCTTGCAGGGCTGCTCGGCACGGCGATCATCGCCTGTGTTCTGCTGGCTCTCTATCTGACCTCGCCTATCAGAAAGCTCCGCGAGGCCACGAGAAGACTGGCGGAGGGAAACCTCGAAACACGGGTCGCCGCGAAGATGGGACGTCGACGCGACGAGCTCGCCGATCTGGCGCACGACTTTGACGAGATGGCGGCGCGTATCGAGTCACTGATCACGTCGCAGCAGCGACTGAATAGCGATATTTCGCACGAACTGCGCTCGCCCCTGGCCCGGCTCAACGTTGCACTCGAGATCGCCAAACAAAAATCGAACCCTGAGACCGCCCCGGTACTTGAGCGCATCGAGGCGGAATCTGAACGGCTCAACGAAATGATCGGCCGCTTGCTGATGCTCGCGAAACTCGAAAGCGGGAGCGACGAGATCGAGCCGGTTCGCATTGACCTAGCCGAGATCGTTCGTAATGTCTCGGGGGATGCTGATTTTGAGGCTAAGGCAAAAGGAAAGCGCGTTGAGCTTGTCGCAGCCGACGAGTGCGTCGTAATGGGCAGCGAAAGCCTGTTGAGCAGCGCTATCGAGAATGTTCTCCGAAATGCCGTGCGTTATACAAAAGACGGCACGGCAGTCAACGTCCAGTTATCGACAAATAACGGTCACGCGACGGTGAAGATTTCGGATCACGGCGGTGGCGTGCCCGAGGATGAGCTCGCGCAGATCTTTCGCCCGTTTTACCGCATCGGCGAAGATCGCACGCGGAAAACCGGCGGCATCGGACTCGGCCTCGCGATCGCGGAGCGTGCCGTAAAAGCTCATAAAGGAACGATCACCGCAAGAAATGCGAACGGCGGTTTAGAGATCGAGATCGGATTGGTGTCAGTAGCCCGCACGTGAGTAATGGCTACCGTAACTCCGGTGGTCGGTTATCTCGGAGCTGACTCGTATTAATAGAATTACATTCGTGATATGTGAGTAGCCCTTACTTACGTGCGGGCTATGTATACAGGATCGGCCATCTACTCGCTACGCGCCGCGATGAATGATCTCACCGCGAGAATTACGAAGAGGAGACAAATAACCGCCATCGCGATCTGCGAGAGCGACGCCGCCGAGACTGTAAACTCACCCAGTTTCATCACAAGGCGGCCCGCCGTTGCAATAAATCCGAGCAGGGCGACGACAACGGCGACGTGCATCATATGTTTTCGCAAGTTTTCGCTTGACTTGGCGACGTGTCCGAGCAGCATCAGTACGACGCCAAATGCCGAAGGTATGAGTGCGGTGAAACTGGCGCTGCCACTAGTTAGTCCGTAACCGTAGCCGATCACGCCGAGCAGGATCAATAATCTTCCAAACCAAATTGCTGTACTTGGCATTTCTATGTTCCTCCTATTTACCGCCCGCAGCTATATATCTTGTCCAGAGGTCGGCGGCGAGTTTCGAATCGACGCTCTGCAGAACGTTGTATTGGGCTTTAGCCTGCACAAGTTTTTTCTGAGCGACGTATGCGCTGCCAAGCCAGAAAATAGCTTGCGCGTATTTTGGATCGAGCTCTATCGCCTTCAAATAATTTCCTTCAGACAAAGCCCATTGTTTGGTCTGACGGTAACCGTCACCGAGCAACTTGTAGTTTTGCTTGTCTTCGGGGCTAAGCACGGCTGCTTTCTTAAATGACGCTATGGCGAGCGTGTAATTAGCCTGGTCGTAATATGAGTTACCGAGCGAGCGATGTGTAAATGCGTAATCGGGATTGATGGCCAGGCTCTTGTTATACGCTTCGATCGCTGCCGGATAATTCTTTTGCCGATGATGCGCAACGCCGATCTCGGCGTATGCCGTGTAGTTTTTTGGATTCAATTCGACAGCTTTCATATAGGCGGCTATGGCCTCGTTGTATTTGGCTTGATAGTCGAGCGAATTGCCAAGAAATACCCAACAGTCTTCATTCTTTGGATCGTATAACGTGCAGTTTCGATAGGAAGTTGCTGCCGAGACGTAATTTGCCTGCTCGTATTGCGAGGCCCCGAGATAACGGTGAGCTTGTGCGTTGTCTGGCTTAAGCCTCACAGAGCTCTGAAAAGCATAGGTCGCATCGCTATAACGCTTTGTAATAAAGTACGAAAGCCCGATGTTGAAATACGCACCCGAATTTTCGCCCGCGACGGCAATGTATTTGCGAAAATCCGCTATCGCCGCGTCATAACGTCCAGCCTTAAAATTATCCTGACCGCTGGCAAATATCTGACTTGCGGTTTGAGCAGTTTGAGCATTTACGTTTATCAAGCCGATCGTGAGGAGGAGAACGGCGAGCATAGGTCGTGCAAGTTTTCCGTTTGACATTAGTATTCTCCTATAAGCTTTCGCGTCGGCGGCGAGAGCGCCGAGCAGTTACTTGACCATTAATATACACGCTGTGCACACTTACGAAAAGCCGCGATTATCTCCGCATCTCATCGATCATCGCGGCGATGGTTTGTTTTAGATGAGCGGTGACGGCGGCGTATTCTTCGTCCTCGCCGACGGACGATGGCCGTGCGACGACGGATGAGGTGGAACCGGCCGACGCCCCACTGACGACTGATCGCTCAGCGCTGATAATTTCTTTTGCGTAAAACGGCTTACCGAAGGCGATCTTTACCTTTGCGGGTCGGATACGCCAGCTTTTGCGCGCCCAGACTTTGTAAAGGCCGTCGATCGCGACCGGCACGATCGGCAGATCAAGCTCGGTTGCGAGAATAGCGGCGCCTTTCTTGAAGGTGTGCAGCTCGCCGTCGAACGCACGCTCGCCTTCAGGATAGATGTTTAGGATCTTGCCGTGTTTGAGGCCGATTGCACCTGCCTTCATCGCACGCATCAGTTCTGTGTCGGGATTTACCGGCACGACGTTTAGCAGTGAGGCGAGAAAGCGCATAATTCGCCCCTCGAAAAACTCGCTTGCACCCACGTGAAAGATGTTTTTGAAAATCCGATACGGATAGTTTGAGCAGACAACGAACGGATCGAGAAAGCTCTGATGGTTGGGGCAGATGATGAATGCAGGAACGCGCTCAGCCTGCCCGCCGCTCTGCGCCCTAGCCTCTTGCAGGCTGGCAGCCTGAGCTGCGACGGACAGATTCTCAATTCCTCGAACCTCAAGCAGCATAAACACACGGCAGAAGAGGTTGAAGCATTTATAAAACACGAACGCGAATGCGGCAAAAAACGGACGATCTTTTAGGACGCCGCGGACCTCGGGAAAATCGTCGTCTGCTTCGCGAACGATCTTGCCCCAGTTGAGATCCACGGACACCGCATCGGCGCTCTCGCCACCATGCTTGTTTACAAGCTCAATGACGTTAGCAACCGTCAATGCCGTGGCGGCCTCTTCACCGTCGAATTCGGTCGAGAACGCCTGTTCGAGCGCGGCAAATGTCTCGGCGCGCGCCAAACTGTCGAGGCCGAGATCGAGTTCGAGGCTCATGGCAGGATGAACAACTTCTGCATCACGGGCGTTTTGTCTGATCGCGGTGACAACGGCCCGAGCTGTGTTGGTCTCCAAAAGGGCACTGTCGGCGGGCGTGAATTCCCAACCTCGCGACTCTTTTACATCGGCGGCGATCACGCCGGTCTCGATCTCCTTTTTTAGTTGAAAGCGTTTGATCTTTCGTGTTGCAGTGCGTGGCAGCGGCTCGGCGCGGATGATGTAATCGCGCACTCGCTGGTATTCCGGAAGCGAGCGTCCGAGGCTATCGAGTTCGTGGCGAATCGCTTCTTTTGAATTCGCGATCTTCGCCTGTTTCAAATAGTCGAAATCGGGCACGACGACGGCCGCGAGTTTCTCGGCGCCGGCTCGCGACTCGGTCTCGTCCTCGACGCCGATTATCGCAAGTTCGGCAACAAGCGGACATTTTAGATAGTGAACTTCAAGGTCCTCGGGATGGACGTTCTTGCCTGACGGCAGAACGATCACATCCTTGCCCCGCCCGACAATATAAAGGTGGCCGTCTTTGTCGACGCGACCAAGATCGCCCGAGCGAAACCAGCCGTCGGCGGTGAAAGCCTCGGCGTTTGCGGCATCGTTCTGATAATAGCCCTTAAAGACCATTGGCCCTTTTATAAGGACTTCGCCGACGCCATTCGAGTCGGGATTATCGATCTTGATCTCGGCGCCTTTCATAGGTTTGCCGACGCTGCCGACGACGTTGTCGTCCTCGTATGTAGCAGTTGCGGCACCGCTCGTCTCTGTCAAGCCGTAGCCTTGCAAGATCGTGAATCCAAGTTTATGAAAGTCAAGGGCGACCGCCTCGTCAAAGCGCGAACCGGCAGAGATCGCGACGCGTAGTTTACCGCCGAAACCTTCGTGCACTTCGCCGAAAAGCTTGGGGCCGAGATTGGCGCCGATCGTGTCGCGGAGCTTGCCGTTAAGGGCCAGCAGGGTTTTGAAGATCCGCTGGACCGTTTTCGATTTTGCAGCAACTGCGTCGAAGATCTTTTTGTGAAACAGATACCAAAGTCGTGGGACCGTCGTGAGGATGGTCGGTTTGAATTCCTTCATCGCCTTGCTAAGCTCGTCCGGCGTCAGCTCCTTCAGGTAACCGACCTCGCAGCCATAGATAGTTGCGATCCACATGTTGACGATCTGCAAATAGGCGTGAAATAGCGGCAAAAGGCTGAGGATCTTTTCTTTGTCAGAGAGCTTAAGCACGAGATTCACACCCTCAAGCTCGGCGATGATGTTACCGTGCGTGAGAGGAACGCCCTTTGGCGTCCCTGTCGTCCCGCTCGTATACATCAGAACGGCCATGTCGTCGCCGCGGGCCGGCGGCGTTCGCTGCACATAATCGGGCGGGAATTCGGTCGCGGCCCAATCGGCAAATGTGTCGGTAGCCCGACCGTTAGGGAGGGCGCCATGTAGATCTGATGACGACGGAGCGCCCTCCTTAACAGTCGGGCTACTGACACGGGTCGACGTTGACCACGTAACGGCCTTTATCTCTCGCTGTAACTGAGCCTTTATTGCGTCGAATCGTTCCGTCTGATCCGGCGATAGGAACGCGACCTTTGCTTCTGAGTTTTCGAGAAAGTTTGTGATCGTCTCGATCTCGCCGTGCGGGTCGAGCGGCACGATGACGGCGCCGCGCAATAATGTGCCGAGGTAAGCGATCGCCCAGTTCGGGTGATTTTCGCCGACCAGAGCGACACGATCTCCGACTGCAACACCCTCGAGTTCGAGTCGATACGCGATCGAGCGAACCGAGCGAAGCATCTCGCCCCACGTGTAAACCGCGCCGTCAACGCCGACAATTCGCATCGCGATTTTTTCAGGCCGCGATTCAAAAGATTCGACGAGGCGTTCGCAAAAACTTTCAGCCATACTGTGAGTGCCTAGATTAGACTGCGAAACGCTATAAATGCAAGGAGCGACGCTAGTCATTGCCTTTTAACGCGGCTTTCAGATATCCTTTCTGTCTAATGTCTCCGATTGCCGTCACCCTCATTTTGCTGGTCGTTGCGATCATTTTGTTCGCGACTGAGAAGATTCCGGTGGACATCGTCGGTCTGCTGCTCGTGATGGCGCTAGTGTTGACGCAGGTGTTGACGATGCAGGAGGCGGTCGCGGGCTTTGGCAACGATATCATTATCACGATCGGCGGGCTCTTTGTTCTTGTCGGCGGGTTGGCAAAGACGGGCATCGTCGACATGCTCGGACGTCGTCTGCACAAAACCGCGGGCGACAATGTTTTCTTTTTGACGGCGTTGATAATGATCTCGGCGGCGATCAGCGCGTCGGTGCTCAAGAACACGACGACCACGGCAATGTTCCTGCCGATCATAATCGGTCTCGCAGCAAAATCTAAGATTCCACCGTCGAAGCTCCTTATGCCGCTCGCGTTCGGCGCGATACTTGGCGGAAGCTGTACGCTCATCGGAACCTCGACAAATCTAGCGGTCAGCGGAACGATCACGCGCTATGGAATGGAACCATATTCGATGTTTGAGCTTGCTCCGGTCGGCGTTGTCACCCTGCTTGCAGGGATGCTCTATATGCTGACCGTTGGCCGGCGAATGCTGCCGTCCCGCGGCGGCGAAGAGTCGCTGACCGAGCAGTACAAGATGCGCGAATACATCTCCGAGCTGATCGTCCTACCCGATTCGCCGCTTGTCGGCAAGACGATCGGCGAGGCGGACCTCGCGTCGAAACTCGATCTCAACGTGCTTGGTATTTTTCGCGCAAATGAGAAGATAAATGCGCCGAGCGCTAACGAGCGAATACAACGCCGCGATTCGCTGATCGTTGAAGGCACGTTAAGTGACATTCTCCGCGTTAAAGAAGAAGTAGGCCTTGAGATCAAGCCGGATTTCATGTTGAGCGACAAGGAGCTTGAGGGCGGCAGCGTCGAGCTCTTTGAAGTAATGGTGCTGCGAAATTCGCGCATCGCCGGGCAGACACTTAAGTCAGTTGCCTTTCGCGAACGCTACAATCTGACGGTGCTTGCGATCAATCGTCACGGCCGCACTTTCGTCAATAAACTGAGCCACGTCGAGATCAATTTTGGTGACGTGCTGCTCGTTCAGGGGCGAAAGGTCGGCGTCGACCTGCTGCTCGCTGACAACGACGTGCTGCTGCTCGAAGATCTCACAAATACAAATACAAGATTTGATAAACGCAAATGGGCGGTCGCTGCGTTTGCACTGTTTTTGTTCTTATCGCTTACAAAGATCACATTCGGCTTTGACACGCCGCTAGCCATCGCCGTGCTCAGCGGCGTCATGCTGCTGCTCGCGACAAAAACCGTTGAGGCTCGAGAGATGTATTCGCTTTTGAATTTCCGCGTACTTGTGCTGATCGCGTGCATGATGAGCTTTGGCGTTGCGATGGAAAAAAGCGGAGCGGACCATTACTTGGCGTCGATGATAAACGATCAAGTCGGTTCGTTCGGGCCGACAGCCGTGTTAGCCGGATTTTTTATTTTGACGGTTGTTCTTACCCAGCCGATGTCCAATCAGGCAGCCGCGCTCGTTGTTCTGCCCGTCGCGGTTAAGAGCGCGATCGCTCTCGGCGTCAATCCTCGCACGTTTGTCGCCGCCATCACGTACGCCGCGAGCTTTTCGTTCATCACGCCGCTCGAACCCGCATCCGTCCTCGTTTATACGCCCGGCCGTTATAAGTTCACCGATTTTGTAAAGATAGGGTCGATCCTGACCGTGATCGTGTTTATTACTGCGATAATTCTGGTGCCGATCTTCTGGCCGCTGTAAAGGAAATTTAAACAAGATAGACAGGATAGTCAGGATGCTTCATCAAGATCTAACTGAAATCGTGATTGCTTCGGCAATTGAAATTAGTAAGGAGCTTGGACCAGGGTTTCTTGAATCTGTTTATGAAAAGTCGCTACAAGTTGTGTTACTGCAGAAAGGGCTTGGAGTCGAGTTGCAAGTTCCGTTGGCAGTTACGTTTCGCGGAGTAACCGTAGGCAGTTTTTACGCGGATATGATCGTTGATGGCAAGGTGCTAGTTGAATTAAAGGCTGTAACCAGAATCCTCGGCGAACATAAGGCTCAAGTAATCAACTATCTAAAAGCGACTAATATTGATGTCGGCCTTCTTATAAATTTTGGAACGCCCCGAGCCGAGTACTTCCGTTTGCACAAATAAAACCATCCTGTTTATCCTGTCCATCCTGTTCTAATTCTTCGTCGGCATCCGCACTCGCAGGGCATTCGGGACGATCTCGTAAACCGCAGGAAGTTTCCCGGGCAGTTCGCCGTCGGTTTCCAGGTGAATTTCACGTGAGGGGTCGGCGGACGAGATCTCGATCTTTCGGGCCCGCGTAACCTTTACTTCGTCGAGATCGCCGAGCGTGCCGCGATAGAGCGTGTGTGCGTTCAAAAGCAATCGCGCGGTGCTGATGTCGCCTATGTTCACGATGTCGAGCAGGCCGTCGTCGAGCTTTGCACCGGCAGCGATCAACATTCCTCCGCCGAAGAAGCGCGAATTCGCGATACAGAATGCGATGGTTTGCAGATTGTGCTCCTCGCCGTCATCGAATCTCACTTTTAGAACTGACGGCTCCATGTCGACAAGTTCTTTTAGTGTTGAGATGGCGAAATTCGCTTTCCCGCGAAGCTGCTCGACCGGCAGCCAGTCAAAAATTTTGGAGCTTTTAACACGTCGGATGACTTCGGCGGCGAGACCGGCGGATGAGACGTTTACAAAATAGCGGCTCGTCGTCTTGCCATCATGATCGTCGAATGTGACACGGCCGACATCGATGTTTTTTGTGACGCCGTCTCGCAGGGCCGCTGCCGCATCGCGGTTTGTGTGCGGCATCCCAAGCGTTCGGCGAAAATCACCGCCCGTCCCCGATGGCAAAACCCCGAGCTCGCAATCTGCACCCGATAGCAGAATGCCGTTCGCGACTTCGTTTATCGTGCCGTCACCGCCACAAGCGATGATAAGCTCACGGCCTTCGTTTGCGGCTCGCTCCGCGATCGTTACACCATCGCCGGCGGATTTTGTGAACGCAACACTGAACGCACCGAAGTGAGCTCGCAAATCGGCCGCGGTTGCCGCCCACTTCTCGCGAGTTGCGCCCGAGGCCGATTTTGGATTAACGATAACTAGAGGTAAAGACACCTAAGACAGGATATACAGGATGGACAGGATGGCAAAACGTACTCTCTCATCCTGCCTATCCTGCACATCCTGTTTGAATTAGCGTGCCGAATTCATATACGCCTCGATGTCGCTGAGCTTTCGCGGCAGTTTGGCGGTCATCCACGTCACACCCGTTTCGGTGACAAGCATATCGTCCTCGATCCGGACGCCGATGTTCTTGTATTTTTCGAATGCAGGTTTGACCTTTGCGATAAAAGCTCGGCTCTCGGGTGTGTCAGGCAAATTATCGAGTGCGTCAGCACGAATGTAAATCCCCGGCTCGTTTGTAAAAACCATTCCGGGCTTGAGCGGTGCGCCATAATCGCCGACGTCATGGACGTTCATTCCTAGCCAGTGGCCGAGTCCGTGCATAAACCACAAACGATGCTGGCCGGGCTCCTTCTTTGTCGTCAACCCGAGTCCGAAGAGTCCGTCCGCGATCACTTTGACTGCGATCTGGTTTAGCCGTTGATAGGTAACACCGGGCTTTGTCGCCCGAGCGACTGCCTCTTGCGCGTCGTAAACGATCTGGTAGATCTCGGCCTGCTCTTTTGTAAATTTGCCGTTCACCGGAAATGTTCGGGTCACATCTGCCGTGTAATGATCGTGTTCGGCCCCGACGTCCATTAGCAGGAGATTGCCTTTAACGATCGGGCTCTGCGATTCGACATAGTGGAGCGTTGTCGCGTTCGGACCACAGCCTACGATCGACGGATAACCCCAATAGTCGGCGTTACGACGTCGAAACGTGTATTCGACCTCGGCCTGAACCTCATACTCCCAACGCGCGCGTCGAATCTGTCTCATGGACCGCATGTGTGCCTCCATCGTGATGTCGATGGCGTGCTGCAGAAGGCGTATTTCGTACGGAGACTTAATGTGTCGAAGTTCGTCGAAAATTGGGCGAGCGTTAACGACCTTGTGATCGGCGAGCGTTTTGCCGAAGGCTTGCTCACGCGAAAACTCTGCAACGCCCTCTCTGTCGCGATCGCCCTCAGGGAGCAGCAAGTAAACGTTTGCAGCGTTCGTTGAGATCGTAACGCCGGTTGACGACGTGAAGGATTCTTTTTTACCGAGTGCCGCCGAGAAAGCAGTCTGCTCGTCGGCTCTTATGATCGTCGCTACACCGGAGATGCGTGTCGCATCTTCGTTTGAGTACATCTTGCCTTCCCAGGTTTCGCTGAGCGGGTTTCGCGGCGGTAGGAAAAGATACTCGCTCACCTTTTCGCCGTTCTTTGCTATCACGAGCGTCGAGCCTTTTTGCTTGAGATTTGTCAGATAGTAGAGATTGTTCTCCTGCCGATACATAAAGTCGACGTCGCCCGCATAATTGCGCGGTTCGGCGCTCCACAGGATCATAATGCTGTCGGCGGGCATCTTCGCTGCTACGGCGGCGCGGCGGCGAGCGAGTTCGGCTTGCCGTTCAGCGTCCGTAAACTTTGGCGCTGCCGGCGTGATAAAAGCTTGTCGAGCCGCAAGTTGTGCGCTAACCGATGCCGCAAATGTGAGCAATATAAAAGTAAGTAACAGCCTTATTTTCATTTCAAAACCTCAATGTCTAGATCCTTGTAAGCCTCATTCCCAAAATAATCCGCGGCGAAAACTCGCAATTTGTAAATACCGTTTTCAACCGTCGTCGTGTCAAGAAACCCCTCGCGAAACCCATCACCGTGGACAAAATTAGTGACGAGATAGTCGAATATCGTCTCGCCGGTCGCACCCGACTTGCTGCCGCTCGCGTAAACAAACTTAACCGCCTCGTGCGGCGGTAGACGATCAAAGACGATCGTCCAATCAATGTCCGATATCGGCGTGCCGTCGCCGTTCAATAGCTGGTAACCCAGCTTGTAAACACCCAAACGCCGCCGTTCGGGATTGCCGTCAATCTGATCGAATGCACGTGCAACGATACGAACCTTACCCGCCAGTCTAATACGCGATGCAGTAGTTCTAGTTTCGATTTCGCGTTTGTTTTCGTCAAATAGCGCGACCTTCTCAATTGTCGGAGGCCGAGTGTCGGTCAGATTTGGCAGTGCGAGCGCGTCGAGCGCGTTCATTTCGCTACCGCTGCGACCGGCGATCAGGTGAACGTGGTTCATCGCGTTGAGCGTGCCGATGGCATCTCCGGCCTTGAAAGATGTACCTCGCGGGACGCGGATACCGCTGCTGTTTTTCCCAAACAGGAAGCGAGGGTCGGCAAAGGGCTTATCGTTTGCGTCGCGACCGATGCGAACATGAATGTAGCCGAGTGTCGGCATACGTATCAGCTCGCGAAGGTTCCCAAAATTTTCAACCGCTATGTGGCGCAAAACTTTCTCATCGCGTATAAACCGAGCCGTCTCGCCGTATGCTCCGGCGATGTCCAGGCCGTTGTGAAACCAAACCTGATCGTTGCCGTCAGTCATCTCACCGCGAATCTCGCCGAGCGTGCCCGCGACGTCGCGCTTCGCGTCTGGCGGGTCGAATGGCCAACGCGCAGGCGCGGCATTGCGAAACTCATCGGCGGTTCCGCGAAGCGCGGCGACCTCGGCGGCGGAGATCTTCTTGTCACCATTACCGTACGACAACCGCCGGACGACTCTATTTTCGCTGTCGGCGACGAGCAATTTGCCCTCGCCGTCGAATGCGAGACCGGATGGCCGATTAAACAGGGCTTCATACATCGCACCGTCGGCCAACCCGCGATATTCCTGAGTAATAGTGCGAACAGTGGAGATTACACCGACGGCAAGTTGGCGTACCGCGTTGCCGTCTGCCACGAATATAGAACCGTTCCTACCAACGGCGATCGCGGTCGGTTGGACAAACGAAGCAGACAAAAGCAGACCGTCTTTGAGCTCGCCGTCGCCGGTGCCGGCGAGCGTCCACGTGCTGCCGTCGGGTTCGATGACTCGGATCTTGCGATTTCCCGTATCGGCGACGAGCAGCTTGTCACGCCAGATCGCGATGCCGCTCGGCGTGTCGAACCCTTTGTCTGCGAGCGTCGTGACACTGCCATTCTCGATCACCCGAATGCGGTCGTTGTAAGTGTCGGCGACGTAGATCTTCGTTTTATCGATTGCGATGCCAACCGGCGCGTTAAATGTCGCTTTCAACGCATCGCCGTCGGCAGAACCGCTCGATCCTTCGACGCCGGCGATAGTTGTAACTTCTCCGCTCGCGTTTACAGATTTGATCGTGTGGGTTCCGGGATCCGCGACGATCAGATTGCCATCGTCGTCAAACGCGATCGCCGATGGCGTGTGCAGATCGTCTGCAAAAACAGTCGCCTCGCCGCCGCTAACGCGCCAGATCTTGCCCTGCAGACCGTCAGAGACGTAGATCTCGCCCGCTCTTTCGGCGATTGCGAATGCTTCACCGAATTCGCCGCCCCTGCCGGCGACCGTCGAGACAAAGGCGAACGGCTCATCGGATCGCTTCGGCGAACTGCAAAACCAAACAAAGGTCGCTACGCAAACAAAGAAAACGGCCCCTGCGATAACGAGCCGCAAACTATTTCTGCGATTACTTTGTTCATTAGTTTTGGCGGACACCATCTGTCGTGCGAAATGCGTTATCAGGATACTATAGGCTCCCGACAAAACAAGCGGCCGCCGATTGTTCGACGGCCACGGGTTTTTGAACAAGTGAGAACGTGTTGAGTTAGACAGCTTGGACAAAAAGATAGCGACTGCGTGGATGCGGCGCTTTTTCCTCATTCGTGGCTTTGTCTTAGTGGTTCTGATACCATAAGCGGCACGGCAATTAAATTTAAAGTTTAGGAGATTAAGTTATGTTTTCATTACAGGATTTGCTTGGAGCCCAACAGGGAAGTGAGGCTGTCGATCAGATCAGCAATACCGTCGGCGCAGATAGTTCGATGGTCAATAGTGCGATACAGATGGCGCTTCCGGCTCTCATCAGCGGCCTGGCAAATAACGCTTCGACGCCCGAGGGTGCCGAGAGCCTGAACAGCGCGCTCGAGCAGGATCACGACGGCTCGATGCTCGACAACCTCGGCGGACTGGCCGGGATGATCTTTGGCGGACAAGAGGCGGCCGCTCCGCCGCCGCCCGCAGCGAACGCAGGCGGGATTCTAGGCCACATCCTCGGTGCAAACCAAGGTGCTGTCGCGCAGGACGTGAGCAACAAGTCAGGTCTCAACATCGGTCAGGTCGCGCAGATCCTAATGATCCTCGCTCCGATCGTAATGGGCTACTTGGGGCGTGAAAAACGTCAGCAGAATGTCGGTGCAGACGGTCTCGGCGGTTTGCTTGGCGGTCTGCTTGGTGGCCAGCAAGCGCAGGCGGCACCGCAATCCTCGGGCAACGCGATGATGGACATGGTTTCGGGCATGCTCGACGGCGATGGTGACGGCAGCGCGATAGACGACATCGCGTCTATGGCGATGAAGTACATGACCAACAAATAGATAGAAAACCTTTTCCGGCTTGTGTGGGGGCGTCCGGCATACGGGCAGGGCGCTACGTGACGTGACTCGATTATTTCTTTATCAAGGGCGGGAGCTTGGCGACCGATGCGATGATCTCGTCGCACATTTCGATCGAATCCAAGAGCACGCCCTTTTCTGTCTCGGTTGTTGATTTGTCGAGCTCGTTCTTCAGTACAGGGCGATAACGCGTCGCGGCGGCGGCGAGCAGGCGGACAGCTTTTGGGAAGAGATCGGAGTAGCCTTTTGGTTTCTTATCGTTAGGATCGACAACAATCGAATCGGGGCGTTCGGCGAGGTTGTCGATGTCTTCGATTGCTTTGCGAAGTATATCTTTGATGTCGGCAAGCAGTTCGATTCGTGTGCCCGCCGGAGCGTCGCCCCACTCGCCCGACGGCTTCTTTGCCGCAGATGCGACATCGATCTTTAGAACACCAAACCGACGGTCGATAGCATGCGTCAGAACATTTACCCTCTGATCGATCTGCTGTGCGTCGCGGATCAGCTCGATCTCAGCTTCGGTAAAGTAATCGCGTTGTGCGACGGCCGAGTGCGCCAGAATGAGAATCGCCAATATGAGAAGTGAGATGTGAGATATGACAAACAACCCCTTACCCGTCGATCTGCGGAGCGTGCAACCACATTGTCTGCCAATGTACCAACTACCTTTCATATCTCACTTATCGTATCTCATATTTCAGTTTTAGTTTTTACGACGCTGTCGCTAAACATCGGGTCGATGGCGCGCACCCGAGCCTCGCGAACAAATTTCATAAGATGGCGAACATAGTCCTCGTAACGAAGCGGCAGTTCGCGGCGAACCGTTTCAAGACGCGGGATAAAACCTCGAAGCCCGATCTCGAGTTTCTTAAACGTATCAAGAACTTTCTTATTCTTCGTGTCACGTTTCTCTAAAAAGCTCACACTATCGTCCACGAGCCCGTGGAAAAAACCGAGCTCGCGAAACATCGCGTCGAAATTTTCGTTCGCAGTGTGCTTTTCAGCCGCGCTGAGACGGTCGTTCATCATCTGAAGAGCAAGACCAGTGCGATCTTTGATGTCGTCCTTGGCGTCGAGCCGTTGACGCTCTTCTTTTGAAATGATCTTTAGCGGCGGCGGTGCGGTGTCGGGCGGATCATCCTGCGCCGCAATTGGGTGCGCAGAGGCAAAGGTAAAAGCAAAAAGCAAAAAGGCAAAATAGGCACGAAAGCCGAGTCCCGTCTTGAGTGCTACCTTCTTAGTTTTTACCTGATGCATTACTTCTTTTTGATCATTTTCTGCAGTTCGGGAAGACGCAAATTCACCTTATCGATATCGAGTTTATTTTCGACCGGGTCGGCCAGTTTTAAATATTGCTGATAGTTTGCCATTGCGTCGACGCGTTCGCCAAGCCGATCATGGATGATCCCCAGAAAAAGATACGCTCCGGCGGATCTTGGCTGCGCGTTTGTAAGCCATTCAAATTCGGATTTTGCCTCCGCGTATCTTTTCAACTGAAACAACGCGGTGCCGAGATTTGCACGGATTGACGAGTTGTCCGGTGCGATTCCAACGAGTTTCTTTAGCAGACTAACGGCAGAGTCGAACTGCTTTGCCTGAACAAGCGCCGCGGCGAAACCGACAGCGTGATTAAGATTGTTTGGTTCAGCGTCGGATGCGCGCCGACAGTAATTGAGTGACTTAACCGGATCATCTCGCCGAAAGAGTTTGCAGAGGCGACCGAGAAGTTGAGCGTTTTTAGCGTCGGACTCAAGTTGCTTTTCAAGCTCGGCGGCGGAAACGGATTCGTTAGTCTCGATCATCTTCCGCAGATCGGCAGATTCCTGAGACTGGGCGAGCTTGCTGCTGCTGAGAATTTCGAGAGCCTCCCGCGTGAGGCCATTGCTGAGATAGATCCTTGCGCGGATCAGCATCACCGACTCATCGTTTGGCGCGATCTTTTCGAGGATCTTAGCATCGGCGTCCGCTCTCTCGGTGTCGCCGGCCATCAATGCGATCTCGGCAGACTGCATGAGGGCCGATTTGTTCGATGGTTCAAGTGACAGGACCTTGTTGATGCTAACGCGCGAATCTTTCGCAAGGCCAAGCGCACTTTGCAGAGCTGCACGCGCCAGCCAGACGGATGTCGGTGGGTTTGCTTTGGCGGTGATCTCAAGCATTTTTTCTAGAAGGCCCATTAGCACGTTGTTTGATGCTTTTGTTTTGAGACGCAGCTCTGTCATCGCGGCGAGCGCGGGGAAGTTCTGCGTGTCGAGTTCGATCGCTAAGGTTAGAATCCGTCCCGCCTCATCATATTTCTTTTGCGAGACCAGCAGCGATCCCAGACTCGATAACGGGAGCGACCAGTCGGGTCGAAGTTCGACGGCTCTACGGAGAGAAATTTCGGCATCCGCCTGTTTGCCTAGAGCCAGTTCGGCGAGACCGCGTTGATAGAAGGCTTCAGGAAATTCGGGCAAGATCTTCAGCGCCTGATCGTAAAGTCTTATCGCTCCAACGAGATCACCCTTTTCATGCAGATCCTGCCCTCGATTGAAAACCGCGATGGCGTCGGGAGTATCTTCATCGTCTTGGGCCTTCAGCTCTGTAGAAAATAGAGAAAATAGCGTGACGAAGACCACGACTGCCGCCAGCCGCCGATGGTCAAAGTTTAGAACTCGTAAATCAAAGCCCATTGAATTTATCTGTAAACAAATGTTAGCGCCCCGCAGTGCAAACGTCTATGAATTTCTGTGCTCAAAGATTTGCGTTCGATTCTTTTTGTAAGTTAAGATTTCCGTTTGTAACGCAAAAATCTGATCAGACTTTCCCGATCAATAAATGAACTATCTATACAAACTGCGTTTCCCAAAATACGAATAGACGGCAGTTTTTGTGGACGCAGACTCAGATGCGTGGAATTACGCTATTGTTGGATAAGATAAAAAGGACTAAATCTGGAGATTGACTAAAAATGGCAAATCCTATGGCCGATGAAATGCGGCGATTTAAGGGCAGCGATGAGAAGAATCCGTTCGAGGCGATGAGCGAGCGTTTTGACCGCGCCGCGAAACTACTCGGACTAGATGAAGATCTTTATGCGGTGATGCGAGTGCCGAGCCGGGAGATCAAAGTATATATCCCCGTAAGAATGGACACCGGGCACATACAGGTGTTCGAGGGCTATCGCGTTCAACATAACTTTGCCCGCGGGCCCGCAAAAGGCGGCATCCGATACGCCCCGGACGTTTCACTCGATGAGGTAAAAGCGCTCTCGGCGTGGATGACGTGGAAGTGCGCGGTCGTGAATGTGCCGTTTGGCGGCGGTAAGGGCGGGATAATATGCGATCCGCATCAGATGTCGATGGGCGAACTCGAACGTCTTACGCGCCGCTATACCTCGGAACTTATTGACTTTATCGGTCCGGACAGAGACGTCCCGGCGCCCGACATGAATACGAACGAACAGACTATGGCTTGGATCATGGATACATATTCCATGCATATGCGCCACACAGTAAATGCTGTTGTTACGGGTAAACCAGTTGCTCTCGGTGGCAGTCTTGGGCGCCGTGAGGCAACGGGACGGGGTGTTTTGTTCACCGTGAATGAAGCGATCAAGCGATTTAATCTCAGTCCTGAGCAGACAACCGTTGTTGTTCAAGGTTCGGGGAACGTCGGAGGTATCGGTGCCGAATTGATGCACCAGCAGGGATACAAGGTCGTCGCGATTTCAGATATCGGCGGCGGCATTTACAACCCAAAGGGACTAAACATCCCCCACGTTCTCGAATATCTCAAGAATAATAAGTCGCTTGACGGTTATCCCGATGTCGAGAAGGTCGATAACAAATCGTTGCTTGAGATCGAGTGCGACGTCCTCACGCCCTGCGCCACAGAGAACCAGATCACGTCCGAGAATGCGGACCGGATTAAGTGCAAGATCCTGGCTGAAGGTGCAAACGGTCCCACCACACCTAAGGCCGATAAGATACTGCATGATAAAGGGATATTCGTGATTCCGGACATTCTTGCTAACGCCGGCGGCGTGACGGTTTCCTATTTCGAATGGGTGCAAGATCGGATGGGCTTTTTTTGGCCGGAAGATCAGGTAAACGAGCGGCTCGAGACCAAGATGGTCGCGAGTTTTAACGAGCTTGTTCACTATGCTGATAAGCACAATGTCGATTCGCGGACCGCGGCCTACATGTTGGCAATAGATCGGGTTGCGTATGACACCAGAATGCGCGGTATCTACGCGTGATGATCAGGTTCGCGTAATCAGTTGATAATGCTTGCGTTGCGGCTGATTTTGCGATAAGGTCATTTGCTAGAAGAAAGTAAAGTTTTTGATTGTAATCATTGACTTTATGGTTAAAATCTTTGTATAAAGGTTAACGTAAGTATAGTTTTATCTTTGGTGTGCCACGCTGGGAGTTTGTTTAACTTCTGATTTTCTTAGTACGAAATGAGCGTGCGTAACATTTTAGGGTAATGTTTTGTAAGGCTTTAAGGCCTACAATTTTTGTTTTGAAATTTAATTTCGATTCAGCGGAGGAATGTGATGAAACTCGCTAACAAAGTGTACATCGTTGCACTATTTATGTTTTTGTGCGTGTTTGCGGTACCGGCACAATATTCAGAGGACGATACCAGAAACACTGCACCAACCGTAGGAACCGGTGGCCCCATGGGGGGACCGACCGGACTTTTCACTGTTTATGATGGCAAGACGCTAAGAAAGGGCGAATATACGCTCAGTATTGCCTACAGTAATTATGATCGAGACCCAGGCAACGTGGACATAACTTCGGTTCCACTTAGTTTCCAAATCGGTCTCACAAATAGACTCGAGTTGTTTTTTACAACCGAGGGATGGCGAGGCATTAAAGTAAATTCGCCGGCCAATCTTTCAAGTTTTTATCTGCCGAATTCACAATTGAACATTGGCGGATTTCTGCGTAGTCCTGGTGCGATCGTTCTTGCCCCGCGGGGGCCTGGAGCGAATCCATACGTGAACAGCGCTGTCTTTAGACCGATTGGTGCTCCGTTTGCACAGTTTCCATATTCGGGGGCTAGCGCAGGCAATTACGGAGCTGCTTTTTCGGGACCATTCTTTGGTTTTCCTGCAAATACGAATGCAACGCTTGGATCGCCGGTCAAAGGCGGTGCGGCTGACCTGTTCCCGGGCGTAGGCTCGGTTTTCGGCGGCATCCTTCCCGGTATAGTCCTGACGACCCAGATGGTTGGTCAGGTACAAGCTCCGGTTGTGTTTTCGCGTGCACCTTCATATCTTGAAGATGCTCCGTTCATTAACCGTAGATACGGCACAACTGCGTTCAATTCGGCGAATGCTGGCTTCAAGTGGAGAATGAACGATCCGAGTAAAGCGATCGGTTATGGTGTTGTTGCCTATTACAGCTGGTACCTCGACAATGCAAACAACTTTGCTGGATTCAATCAAATGCAGCGTGGAGCGGGACCTGGTGCTAACAAGGGTGACATTGGTGTTCATGCGTTTGCCGATGCACGACTGACCTCATGGGCCAACCTGTCGGCAAACCTCGGCTATGTATGGACAGGCAAGAGTGAGAGCAATGGTTTTGTTTTGCTTGATCGCGCTGATCAGGTGCAGGCATCGATCGGAGCGGATTTTCCGATTAACAAATATTTCCAGCCGATTCTTGAAATCAGAGCTTTGGAGTATATTGGCGGCCACACGCCGAATGCTCTTGAACAGGATCCGCTCGACGGTATCGCCGGTTTCAGAATATTTCCGCGTCGCTGGTTTGGCTTTGGCTTTGCCTATCGTCATAACTTTAACCAACAGGATACCGATAGCTTCAGCAACGATGCGACAACCGGAAGTGTTTACTTCAATTGTGTCCCGGGTTCGCCCTGCGTACCGGTAAGGACGACGTCCACGACGGGTGTCCCGAGCGGGTTTGTTCCGTCGAGCGATCCGCATGGCTACATCGCTCAATTCTGGATCGGACGCCGTGACAAGCGTGCGGGACCGATCGAGAACAAACCACCATCGGTTGACTCGGTTACGATCAGCGATACGATGATCATGTTGCCGTGCCCTCCGGGAACGAGATCGGAATCGAACTCGTGTAATGACAACAGAACCGTCGATGTCGCGACCAGGGCCAGCGATCCTGAGAACGATGTTCTCACCTATAACTACACAGTTTCGGGTGGACGCATCGTCGGTCAGGGTGCAAATGTTCAATGGGATCTGAGCAACGCTCAGCCCGGAACATATACGATCACGACCGGTGTCGATGACGGCTGCGGTGTTTGCGGCAAGACTGAGACAAAAACGATCGAAGTCAAAGCCTGTCCGGATTGTAAACCGGTTTGCGAATGCGTAAGTATCGGTGTCAGCGGTCCGTCTGGAATCACAAATCCTGGCGATAGCATGACCTTCACTGCTAATGTCGGCGGTGGTGGTGATTACACCTACAACTGGACAGTTTCCAATGGAACGATCACTTCGGGTCAGGGAACATCTAGTATTACCGTAGCTACGACCAAGGGAATGGCCGGTCAGAATGTGACCGCAAGCGTAAGTGTTGGTGGTCTGTGTCCGGAATGCCCGAGAGAGGCATCTGAGACGGCAGGAGTTGCTCCGCCAATACCTGTCACTCAGATCGATGAGTTTGGTAAGGCTCCGGATGACGATGTCAAAGCTCGTGTTGATGGTCTCTATACGCAGTTGAACAATAATCCAACTGCACAGGGATACATCATTAATTACGGAACGGCAGCCGAGATCGCGAAGCGAAGAGCTCAGATCATGAAGGCGATCAATCGTCCGGGAACGGGTTATGACGCAAGCCGCGTGACATTCATCGACGGCCCGAACACTGGAACAGGTATCAACACCAAGTTCTACATTGTTCCTGCCGGCGCGGATGTTCCGCAGCCCTAGGGCCCGAGCTTTGTCCCGCGAAATCGGGACAGACATTTCAAAAACGGTCGGGATGGCTCCGCTGCATCCCGGCCGTTTTTTATTGTTCCAATTTTTTGCTCAATCCTGTAATATGGAAAAAGTCGACTACAGGTTTTTGATAAGCAATTTACTTTCACAATAAACCCGATTCCGCTTTGGCGGCATCTGAGAATTGGTCGATAACTGTGCCAAACCAGCCTATTTTTCTGAAGTCTAAATATATGTTGTTCCATTTCAATAAAATCCGCGTCATGGTTTCCGCTCTCTCGTTTTTTGCAGTCATTTTAGGAAGCGCAAATGTCACTGAGGCAAATGAGGCGGCTGAAGCCTTTAAGAATTGGCAGATCATGGGGCCGAGCGGCGGCGACGTTCGTGTTATAACCATTGATCCAAAAGACAAGAACCGTCTCTATATCAGCACGCTTGACGGCCAGATTCACACATCGGCAGACGGCGGCCGATCATGGCGAATGTTGGTCAATCTGAATAAGCCTGAAGTTATTCTCGATCAGCTCATGGTCGATTCGCGCAATTCTCAGATCATCTACACATCTGGGCATCGGCACAAAGCTCCTGGCGGTTTCTTTAAGTCAACGGACGGCGGGGCGTCCTGGAAAGAGTCGAAGGAGCTGAAAAACGAAGCGATCCATGCCATGACGCAATCGGGTTACGACCCAAATGTACTGGTCGCCGGTTCTGTCAACGGCATCTGGATCTCGCAAAATTCGGGCGATAGCTGGCAAAGATTCTCGTCCTCGACGGCGCCGGTGAATATCGACTCGCTCGCAATGGACCCGCGCAACCTGAATACGATGTATGCGGGCACGTGGTGGCGAGCTTACAAGACAACCGATGCCGGCAAGAGCTGGCGCCTGATCAAGGACGGAATGATAGATGACTCTGACGTGTTTGCGATCGCGGTGGACCCGCGAAACCCCGAACGAATCTATTCTTCCGCTTGCAGCGGCATATATTTTTCTCAAAATGCGGGCGAAAAATGGTCAAAGGTTCAGGGCATCCCGTCGCAGTCCCGTCGCACGAGAGACATAGTTCAGCATCCGACGAACCCCGACACGGTTTACGCGGGCACGACCGAAGGTTTTTGGATGTCGGCAAATGGTGGCAAGTCCTGGTCATTGACAACACAACGAAATCTTGAAGTAAATTCCATTGCGGTTCACCCAGATGAGCCGAACCGTGTTTTTATTGGCACAAATAACTACGGCGTAATGGTCTCGAACGACGGCGGCCGCAACTTTGCGCAGACCAACGGAAATTTCACGAGCCGCTTTACGTACTCAGTCACGCCGGACGTGTCGCAGCCGAACCGGTTGTATGCTGCAACGCACAACACGGCGACTGGTGGCGGATTCTTCTTTATAAGTAACGACGGCGGCAGTTCGTGGACGCAGGCTCGCAATCTCGACGTTGGTCGCGTCAGGGTTTTTGTTGTGCGCCAAGACACGACCAACCCGAACAAAATGTATCTCGGAACTAATGTGGGTATTTTGGCTTCCGTCGATCGCGGCAATTCGTGGATGCCCACAGCTGCTATAAGAGTCGTAAAGCCACCTGTGAAAAAGGCCGCACCAACAAAACGCGTTAAGAAAACTGCTGCCGTAACGGCGAGCAGTGCATCGGCCGCAGCGGCTGCCACGGCCCCGGCTATTACCAATAAAGTTCAGGTGATCGAATTACTGCCGGACGGCGGTTTGCTGGCGGGAACAGACAAAGGCGTTTATCGAACGCTCGATCCGGCGAAAGGTTGGGAGAAACTTAATTTCGGCTCAGGGCTGAACGAGAATATCTTCGCTCTCCACGTATCTGCGCAGCGGCCGGAAACTGTCTGGGCCGGAACCGCAACATCGGGCGTGCTCGTCTCACGCGACAACGGCAAGACGTGGGCCAAGACAAATGGAGCGGTCGACAATATTCCTGTTACCTCGATCGAATCCGACCCGAAACGTCCTGATAATGTGTACGTTGGAACGGTGCAGACATTCTATCTTAGCCGGGATAACGGACAAACGTGGTCGCGTCGCGGTGGTAACCTGCCGCTCGGCAACTTTACGAGTATTTTGATCAATCCGAACAACACTGACGAGATCATGATCTCAAGCGCCCTCGACTCGGACGGCGGTATTTTTATTTCGACCGATGCGGGCAACAAATGGAAGCGTGTCGATAGCAAAGAAATGAAGCTTGCCAGCCGACGATTCTGGTCGATGGCGTTCGACCCGCAGGACCCAAATCGCATATATGCGTCGACCCATTCGTCAGGCGTTTACAAGATCGAGCGTTCCGCGGTCATTGCCGAAAAATAGAAAAGGGAACTGAAAACAGTGATCAAGCGGCTCGAGATTCGGGCCGCTTTTTTGCGCCGTTTGGTATAACCCAACGTCGAATCTATAATTAGGGTTCAAGGAGCCATCGTTTTGAACCAAGAGACAGCCCGCTCGATCAAGTCCGCACAGACAAACACGCGAGTTCAGAGCCTCTCGTTTGCCGAGCTCCCGCATCAGTCACGGCTCTTTCTTGAAAGCTCTCGCGATCCGGCAAAAAAGTACTATCCGAACGTAACAGCTTCGCCACTGGAGATTGGTGGTTTCGCAGGCGAGGTTTTGGCGAATTACAGAACGGACCGTGAACAACTTTGCACAGCTCTCACCGAGATCAATCGGCGGATCGATGCAGGTTCGAAGACGTTTGAGAACATAGAATTGCTGCGCGACGTCGATACCGTCGCCGTCGTCACCGGACAACAGGCCGGGCTGTTCACCGGACCGCTTTACACGATCTACAAGGCGCTGTCGGCCATCAAACTTGCGAATGAGTTGATTGATAACGGGAGAAAAGCGGTGCCGGTGTTTTGGGTTGCGACCGAGGATCACGACTTTGACGAGGTTGCCGAGGCCCATGTGTTGGATAGGAACGCTCAGCCGGTGCGTTTGCAATACAACCCCGCAGATGTGAGAAAAGGCGTCTCAGTCGGCGACATTAAGCTCGACTCAACGATAGTGTCTGTAATTGACGAGTTATTTTCGCAGTTGCCAAGAAGCGAGTTTTCTACAGACATTTTGAAACTGTTAAGATCTGCATATGGCGAAGGAAACGACCTTGGGGCGGCATTTGGCAAAACGCTCGCAGCCCTTTTTTCAAATTACGGTCTTGTGATCATCGACCCATTGCAAAAGGGGATAAAGCGGTTAGCAGCGCCCATTTACAAACAGGCCGTTATCCACGCTGACGAGATCGTCGCCGCGATCCGTCAGCAGAACCGATCGCTGGACGCGGACGGTTTCCACGCACAGGTTTTGGTCGAGGACGATTACTTTCCTCTTTTTTTGCATGATGATGAAGGAAGACGCACCGCGCTCAGGAGAGCCGGCGACGGTGTTTATCGTGCCAAGGGCGGAACGCATGACTTTACGACCCGTGAGCTTGAGCAGATCGCTGTCAATGAGCCCGAGCGATTAAGTCCCGGGGTGATGCTGCGATCCGTTGTCCAGGATCATCTGCTGCCGACGATCTGTTACTTCGGCGGCGCCGCAGAGATCGCATACTTTGCCCAAAACAGCGCGGCGTATAAGGCCCTTGAGCGACCCGTGACCCCGATCTTTCATCGACAGGCCTTTACCCTTGTAGAGTCGCGACAACGCCGCGCTCTGGAGAGGTTCGGTTGGGACCTCAGAACGCTTTTTGATGGGAAGGAGAGTGCCACGCTGACCGCGGCCGCAAATATTCTGTCGCCCAAGTTGGCAGGACTCTTCGCCGATGTCGAGGAGAAGATAAATGCCGAGCTCCATCGGCTCGACGAGGCGCTTTCCGAAAGCGATGTGACGCTTGCCGCAAATCTCGCGACGCGCCGCCGCAAGATCATCTACCACATCGAAACGTTAAGAAAAAAGGCGTTGCTGGCAGAGACGAAAAAAGATGAGACGATGAGGCGGCAGATCGACGATCTGTTCAATTCGCTTCTGCCGAGCGGCGGTTTGCAGGAACGTTCCCTAAATGTGTTCAGCTTTATCAACAAACATGGCTTCGGATTTATCGATGTCCTGTATGATTCCGTCGATTTGAACGACAAAGGTCACCGGATCGTTTATTTGTAGATGAATAAGATAAAGGTTCTGCCCGATAATCTCGCAAATCAGATCGCCGCCGGCGAGGTGGTCGAGCGCCCCGCGTCGGTCATCAAGGAGCTTGTTGAGAATTCGCTCGACGCCGGTGCAACGCGCGTCTCAGTTGATATCGAGCTTGGTGGACGGCGCCTTATGCAAGTCGCTGACGACGGCGAAGGCATGATCCGTGATGACGCGATCCTCGCATTCGAGCGGCATGCTACATCGAAGATCACAACGCTAGAGGACCTCGGTCGAATTTCAACGCTGGGCTTTCGCGGCGAAGCCTTGGCGTCGATCGCGTCCGTTGCCAAGGTCGAACTTGTCACCAAAACGGCGGCTGAGAGTGTCGCTACCAAAGTTGTTGTCGAGGGTGGGCGTCTGATCGATGTCAAGGACTCGGCCCGCGATACCGGCACGACGATCGCGGTTCGCGACCTCTTTTTCAACACGCCCGCGCGTCGTAAATTCATGCGTAGTGAGGCGACCGAGAACTATCACCTCACGAGCATCGTCACTCATTACGCCTTGGCGCATCCTGAGATCGCTTTTGCGTTAACAAATAACGGCCGCGAGGTTATTCGCGTCTCGCCCGCAAAAGACCTGCGAGAACGAGCGTTTCAACTCTTTGGGGGCAGTTTACTCGAAAGCTTGTTGCCCGTGACAGGTGGCCGCGAATTTGTTGCAAAAGTCAGCGGTTTTGTCTCCGCTCCGCGGGAACGACGGACGACTCGCGATTCGCAATACTTTTTTGTAAACAACCGTTTTGTTCGCGACAAGACTATCGCCAGCGGTCTGCTCGAAGGCTATCGCAGCGTTTTGCCGCACGGCGTTTATCCGGTCGCCTTCCTTTTTGTCGAAATGCCGGTTGAGGAGATCGACGTCAATGTCCATCCGGCAAAAACCGAAGTTCGCTTTCGCCGCGGCGAGGCTGTTAGGGACGCGATCGCTGAGGCAGTTCGTGCCGCTCTCGCAAATGCCGGCGTGACGGGCGACGTAGCTGCGAAGGCTGCGGAAACGAACGATTTGCACAAAGCGGAACCGGCGCGTGAGCCGGATGTCGAGCAGCACATAATTGAGCTTCGCGTCGAAGGCGGCTCTTCTGAGTCGCCGGAACAAAGTTACGCGCATGTCGAGCAGGTCGCACAGGTCGCGGCGTCAACCGGCTTCGACAGTCCGTCACCGCGACTTCTGGACGACGCGGTCTCGGCGGTTCGCAGCGAAGATCGCGTGATCGAAGAACGCGAATCGGCGTTCGCGGCTCCAAAAAAATATGCTGAAATGCCGCCGGTAAATTCTGCGGCAAAGCTGGCAAGGGGCGTTGAGGTAGATGCGATCTCGTCGTCAAAGATCCAGCCGCTCGGCCAACTGCACGAGAGTTTTATAATCGCGGTCGATGAGATGGGTTTGCTCCTGATCGACCAGCATGTCGCGCATGAGAGAATACTGTTCGACAAATATCGAAAGAGCGAGACCGACCGTTCATTAGAGTCCCAGAACCTTTTGCTGCCTGAAACGATCGATCTAACGCCGGCTCAGGCAGAGGCATTTGCGTTGATCGAAAGCGATCTCGAACAACTCGGCTTTGGGGTAATGAAACTGTCGGGCCGCACTATCGCGATCAAGAGTATCCCCACCGATCTCGCGGCGTCAGAAGCTCGGAATTTGTTTGCCGAAATTCTAGACACGATCGATGCGGACAAAAAAGGAGCGGCAAAATCTACGTTACGTGACGATATCGCGGCGAGTCTCGCGTGCAAAGCCGCGATAAAGATCAATATGAAGCTAACGCCAGAGAAGATGCACTGGTTGATCGAGAGGCTTCTTGTGACGAGTTCACCGACGACGTGCCCGCACGGGCGCCCAGTGATCCTGCGGCTGACTATGAAAGATATCGAGCGCGGATTTCACCGAACGTAGTTATCTTATGGAAGACGAACGGCCTAATTCTTTTTGGAACCGTGTCTACGCTGCGGTAATCGTGACGACGTTTGTTGTCGTGACGCTGCTGTGGGCGTTTTCTCGTTACTTTGCATGAAACTTCTCGATTGGACAGTAGTCATCGCCTATCTTGCCTACGTCATCTGGGACGGCGTACGCATGACCAAACACAGCAAGACAAAGGAGGGGTTTTTCCTCGCCAATCGTGGTTTGCCGTGGTGGGCCGTCGGTCTGTCCGTAATGGCGACGCAGCTATCTGCGATAACGCTTGTAGGTACGACCGGACAGGCTTACAGCGACGGAATGCGCTTTCTTCAGTTCTACTATGGCCTTCCGTTCGCGATGATCATCCTTTGCGTGACGGTTGTTCCGTTCTTTTATCGCGCAAATGTGTTTACCGCATACGAGTATCTCGAAAAGCGTTTCGACGTGCGAGTGCGTACGCTGACGAGTTTTTTCTTTCTCATTTCACGCGGGCTTGGCGTCGGCACCATCATATCGGCGCCGTCGATCGTTTTGTCTATCGTGTTCGGTTGGAACCTGATCTTTACGATCTTTGCGATCGGTCTGTCGACGACCGTTTACACGATGTTTGGCGGCGTGCAGGCCGTGACATGGACGGACGTCAAGCAGATGATCGTCATATTTGTCGGGCTTGCGGTTGTTTTTATCGTGATCTTGTCGAGCTTTCCCGATGGCGTGACATTTACCGACGGGCTGCGGCTCGCGGGCAGCCTCGGCAAACTCGATACGGTCGATACGACATTTAACCTGCAAGAAAAATATACGATCTGGTCGGGTCTGATCGGCGGTCTGTTCTTGATGCTCGGTTACTTTGGATGCGATCAGAGCCAGGTACAGCGGTTTCTCACGGCAAAGTCCGTTGACCAAGGAAGGATTTCGCTGTTGATGAGCGCCTTTCTAAAAATACCGATGCAGTTTTTCATTCTGCTCATCGGCGTGCTTGTGTTTGTGTTTTACCAGTTCAGCGCGCCACCGATCGTTTTTAACGAGGGCGAGATCACCAAAGCGAATGCACACGTCCGCTTTCAGCAGATCGAAGGTGAGTTTGCGGTCGCGCACGCAGAGCGACGCGATGCGGCGATACGCTTCGCACGAGATGAAACTACCGCGCGACAGGCCTACATCGACGCGGACAAAAAGTTCAACGAGAAACGAAAAGAGGCCGTAGCATTTGTAAAAGAAACAAGCAATCCCAGTTTTAATGATGTGAACTACGTCTTCCCGACGTTCATTCTCGAGAATATGCCGATGGGCGTGATAGGTTTGATGATCGCGGCGATCTTTGCCGCCGCGATGTCGTCGATCGCCGCTGAACTGAATGCGCTAGCGACAGCTACGACGATAGACTTTTACCGAAGGCTATATGCAGGAGATTCGACCGACGCGCATTATGTGATGGTCGGCCGCCTTTCGACGCTTGTTTGGGGCCTTTTCGCTTGCGTTGTCGCGATATTTGCGTCTAATCTCGGCTCTCTGATAGAGGTCGTGAACAAATTCGGCTCGTTCTTTTACGGCTCGCTGCTCGGCGTGTTTGTACTTGCATTCGTAGTAAAACGCGCTCGTGCGCGCGGTGCGTTCTTTGGCCTTTTGTTCGGCATTGCTTCGGTTTGGATCGCTAGCTGGTACACGACGATCGAGTTTCTTTGGTTCAACGTCATCGGCTGCGTTGTGACGGTGATCGCCGGCTATTTGATCAGTCTGACAGTAAGAGAGGGAAATTAATCACAGATGCAACCACATAAACACGGATACAGGAACATTTTTTCAGATTCAGCTTGTAGACGCAGATCGATCAGAACATCTGTATCCATCTGTGTTTTTCTGTGGTTAATTGTCTTTAGTTTCTCCGTTTCAGCTCAGGTACGACCCGTCTATGATCGCGGCGCGGTTGGTTTGATGCAGTTGCTCAAGCGCCTTAACACGACCGCGAGCGTGTTGATGATCGGCGCTCACCCGGACGACGAAGACACCGCGTTGCTCACATACCTTGCTCGCGGCGAAAACGCACGGACTGCTTATCTATCGCTCACCCGCGGCGATGGTGGCCAAAACATCATCGGCCCCGAACTTGGCGAAGCTCTCGGCGTGATCCGCACCGAAGAGCTGCTTCAGGCGCGTCGGCTCGATGGCGCAGAACAATTTTTCACGCGAGCTTACGATTACGGTTTTTCAAAGACTCTCGCCGAGGCGCAAGGGAAGTGGGACGAGAAAGTAATTTTGTGCGACACAGTGCGCGTGATCCGCAACTTTCGCCCGCTCGTCGTTATCTCGCAGTTTTCCGGAACGCCGGCTGACGGCCACGGCCAGCATCAATTCGCGGGTTACATCTCGCCGCTCGCAGTAAAAGCCGCTGCTGACGCAACGCAATGCACCGATTCCGGTGATATATGGCAGGTCAAAAAACTTTATGTTCGTCATCGCGGACAGGGCGAACCGACGTTGCGAATCAACACCGGCAAATATGACCCTCTGCTCGGCCGCTCGTACTTCGAGATCGCTATGGAAGCCCGCAGCCAACACAAGTCGCAGGAACAAGGCGTGCTTGAACTGCGCGGCGATCAGTTTTCTGCTCTGAAACTAAATGGCAGCGATGTCAAAGAGACTTCGATTTTTCAGGGACTAGATACTGATTCGACCGAAGCAAAATTCGAGATCAATGAAGCACCTCAGTTGTTGCTTCGCCGACTGGTTGAGGCGTACTCCTCATCGGGTCGAAAAGGCGAGATCGCAAAGGCGATCGAACTGGCGGCCGGACTTCGCATCGACGCCCTTGCCGATTCGGAAACGGTTGTTGCGGATGAACCGCTGTTGGTAGGAGTTAAAACCTACGTGCCGGACGACACCATCAAAGTGAAGAACGTAACTTTGACAGTGCCTTATCGTTGGTCGGTCTCTAATGAAGACGCTCCGAAGACAAACACTCCCGCCAATATTCTTCGCGAGGTTGCTCCACACGCTCGCCATTTCCGGGTTGCAGCCCTTCAGACGCCCTGGTACACCCAGCCGTATTGGCTTCGTCTGCCGCGGGAGGGCAATGTTTTTCAATGGAAGGACATCGTTACCGACGAAGAGACGCTACCGTTCGAGCGAAGGCCTTTAGTTGCTCAAATAACCGTAGAAGTTTTAGGCCGCGATATTGTCTTCGAGCGAGAAGTCGAATTTCGTTTTGCCGATGATACTCGCGGCGAGATTCGGCGGAACGTCGACTTCGTGCCAAAGGTAAACGTCGAGATGGACCAGCCTTTAGTACTCGTAACCAGATCAGATAAGCCGCAGACAAAGAGGGTAACTATGACCGTCACAAACCTCTCAAATGCTGCAACGATGGGTCGACCTTCGCTCTTTCTGGGTAGCGATAAGTTAGATGCGCGAGTACTCACGCCTGCGTTTGATCTGAAAAGAAAGGGTGAAAAAACATCAGTTAGCTGGGATATAACAATCGCTGCCAAGACACGACCGGGTCGCTACTCGATAGAAGGAGAGGTCTATATTGGAAACACAAATTTTAACCACAGAATGCGAACCGTCGAGTACCCACATATCCAGACGCACCGATACTACAAACCCAACGAGCTCAATTTTCAGGTTATCGACCTTATGGCCTCCGCCGTAAAAATTGGTTACATCACCGGCAGCGGTGACCGCGTTCAGGACGCGATCAGGCAGATGGGTTTTAGCGTCGAGACGATCACTGAGAGCGAGCTGGCGAGCGGCAACTTGGCGAAATACGACACGATCGTCGTCGGCATCCGCGCGTTTCAGGTGCGGCCCGATGTGGTGGCTAACAACCAACGGCTGCTCGATTATGCACGCAACGGCGGGACATTGATCGTGCAGTATCAACTGCCGGCGTACGCACCGCTCGCGCCTTACACGACACAAATGGGGCCGCGTGTTGTGGACGAGAACGCGGCGGTCAATATCGTCGATGCAAAGCATCCCGTGTTTAATTTTCCGAACAAGATAACCGCGACAGATTTTGAAGGTTGGGTTCAGGAGCGCAATCTTTACAACTTTACGAACTTCGGCGCGGAATACACCGGCCTGCTCGAGTCGCACGACGCGGGCGAGGCCGAGAACAAAGGCGGGCTTGTGATCGCAAGACTAGGAAAGGGGAACTACGTTTATTGCAGCTACTCGATGTTTCGCCAGCTGCCCGCGGGCGTTCCGGGTGCGTATCGGTTGTTTGCGAATATCTTGAGCCTGCCAAAGACGAGGGCCGAAGCCCGCACGAAGTAAGGGCGCCGTTAGCCGTCGAATCAAGACTGATTCTTCATTTAAGTTCGCTATTATATCCAAGATCAGTGGTGCGCCGTGAGCGCCCTTACTTCGTGCGGGCTTCTGCAAAGATGCCAGAACCTACTCGATCACCACCAACACATCGCCGGCTCCGACGGTGTCTCCCTCGACGAATTTGATCGCGCTTATCACGCCGTCTTTTGGCGACTTCATCTCGTTCTGCATCTTCATCGCTTCGACGACGATTACGCCGTCGCCTTTTGCAACGGTGTCGCCGACGGATCGTAGAATCCTCACGACCTTGCCCGGCATTGCGGTTTTTATATCCGCCGCTCCGTCGATCGTGCCGCCGGCCGCTCCTGAACCTCTGAGACGCTTTGGATCGACAAGCTTTACGTCAAATTCGTTCGTCCCGACGGTGACCTTCGTTTTTCCCTCGGCTGTTGCCTTAGGCGAGACATGAACCTGATAGATCTTTCCGCCGTGCTTTAACAGGAACAAGTTTGGCTCCGGTTCTGACGCTTCGATCTCATATTCCCGATCGTCAACCCGCGCAAATACCTTGCCGCCTTCGCGTCTGATCTCAAGTTCTAATTTTTCGTCGCCGATCTCGGTTTGAAGTTTAGACACGATCTCACGCCGATTGCGATTCGCCCTTAACCTTATTCGGCTGCGGCGTTACGCGTAAGTACGGTTTGACCGCTGTCCAGCCGGCGGGGAATTTCGCTTTTGCATCTTCGTCTGAAACAGCAGGCACGATGATACAGTCGTCGCCGTCCTTCCAGTTGA
>JBJXFZ010000162.1:0-15836 GCA_046154245.1 Pyrinomonadaceae bacterium | reverse complement strand
TAGCTATGCGATTTGTATCTCGAGCATAATCTATTAAAACGACAAGAGTAATCGTAAGAACCAATAAGTTAAAGATGGGAACCAATAAGTTTAAAATAGTTAGCCATTCCACTATTGTCATCAAGGTGTGATAAATAGGCATGGTCAAGCTATTTTTCCACTTTCCGTCTGCTGTCGAGCATGATACGACGAGCGTGTGAGCGGTGACGACTCGACGTGCTTGAAGCCTAAGCCTAAGCCAATTTTCTTCCACTCAGCAAACTCCTCCGGAGTCACGTAGCGCTCGACTGGCAGACGTTTTTCGTACGGCTGTAGGTATTGGCCGATCGTCATGATGTCGCATGAAGCCTTGCGCAGGTCACGCATCAGATCGACAACTTCATCAAAACTTTCGCCGAGTCCGGCCATTATGCCGCTCTTTGTGAGCATCTGGGGAAACTGAGTGTCGCGAAAGTGAGCGGCGCGCGTCAGCAGTTCCATCGACTGATCATAGATCGCGTCGGGGCGAACGCGGCGATAGAGGCGAGCGATCGTTTCGGTGTTGTGGTTTAGAACATCGGGGCGAGCGATCAAGACATTATTCAGCGCGTCTTCGTCGCCGTTAAAGTCCGGAATCAAAACCTCGACCTTACAGTCGGGGTTCATCTCGCGAACGCGAAAGATCGTTTCGGCCCAGTGTCGCGAGCCGCCATCCGGTAAATCGTCGCGATTCACCGAAGTAATGACCGCGTGTTTGAGATCGAGATGTTTCACGGCTTCGGCGACGTGAACGGGTTCGAGCGGGTCGAGATCCATCGGCTTGCCCTTATTGACCGCACAAAAGCCGCAATGTCGCGTGCATGTGTCGCCGCCGAGCATAAAGGTCGCCGTCTTGTCCGTCCAGCATTCAAAGATGTTCGGGCACTTTGCCTCCTGGCAGACAGTGTGGAGGCCCAGCCCCGAGATCAGATCGAGAACGGCGTTCTGATTACGCGGGTCGCCGAGCTTGATCTTAAGCCAGTCGGGTTTTTTCAACCGCTCGCGCTGTTTGCGGTTGAGAAAATTTTGAACTAAAACGCCTTCGTCTATCATGGTAAATTCAAACAGGATGCACAGGATTTACAGGATGAAATCGTATCCTGAGTATCCTGTCCATCCTGTTAAATAGTAACTCTAAATTAACCGAGCCGCGAATTTACGACCGTCCAGTTTATATTCGAAAAGAATGCCTCAATGTATTTCGGCCGATCGATGGGCGCGTAATCTTTGATAAACGCGTGCTCCCAGACATCCATGATCAGGATCGGTTTATAACCCGCGACGTTGCCAGTCTCGTGCAGATTTATCCAGTGGTTTGAGATCGCACCGTTCGATGGATCTTGGTAACAGGCTGCCCAGCCGACACCGCGCATCTTGCCGGTGTTTACAAAGTCTGCTTTCCAAACCTCGTAGCTACCAAAGCTCGCCGCAGCTGCCGCCCTGAAATCGCCATCCGTCGGGTCGCCGGTGCCCTGCTTCATCATATTTTCGAAGTAATATTCGTGCAGCACCATGCCGTTGTATTCAAAGCCGAATCTCCGTTTAATCTCGCTAAACGCCGCGACCTGTGTTGCGTCGAGCTCGCCTCCGCCGATCATGTCGGCGATGCGCTGGTTGTACGTGTTCGTATTAGTGACATACCCCTCGTAAAGTTTGAAGTGCATCGCCAGCGTCTCGTTCGATATACCGGTCAGATCACTTAGGTCAAATGTCTTTGCAGTGTAAGTTGTGTTTGTTCCCATGTTTGTCTCCAAAATTAATCTTCCGGCCGAGTGCCCGGGTCAATGCCGGCGACGCTCGCTTGGTTAATGACGCGGACGTGAATGTCGTCGCTCAAGCGAATCTGGCACGAAAGCCGCGTGTTGTCGCTTATACCCTCTTTAGTTGAGAGGATTGCCGACTCGTCATCCGTTCTCTCGCCGACATCGTCCGACAAAACCTCGACGCGGCACGTGGTGCAGCGCGCGTTGCCGCCGCATCGGTGAAGTATGTCAACACCGTTGTCCTCAAGCGCGAGCACGAGTTTTTTACCCGCATCGGCCTCAAATGTAACTGTTCCTGTGGCTGTCTCAGCCGTGATATTTGGCATCAAGTATCTCCTTTTCTACTATTCTATCGGCTCGGTTGCCGGAAGCAAAATGCGCGGTCAATTGCCGATCTTGACCTTTTCGCGGGCCTCGTTAATTGCAACGAATGTAACCTCGGCCTCGGTAACTTTTACTTTTTGACCTTTGTTGCCGAACCGCTCTGCTTCGACCTCGACGTGAACCGTGATCGATGTGTTGCCGACGCGCAAGGTCTCGGCATAAAAGCTGACAAGGTCGCCGATGTAGACCGGTTCATGAAAGATAACTTCTTTCATTGCCACAGTTACAAATCGTTCGTGCTTTGTGTGCCGCACAGCCTCGACGCCTCCGGCGACGTCGATGTAGCTCAAAATTATGCCGCCAAAAACCGTACCGTGGGCGTTCGTGTCTCGCGGCATCATCGTCAGCCGTATAGCCGCATCGCGTTTAGTATCTTCGTTCATAACGTATGAATTCTAACAGGATGAACAGGATATGCAGCATGATCAAATCATCCTGTTCATCATGTCTATCCTGTTCGAATATTCCTCTCAACCCATTCGCGAATTGTCTCGCGAAGCTCGTTCAAATGCTCGTCAAAAAAATGTCCGCAGTTCTCGAATATCACAACTTCGGCGTGCGGGATCTTGTCGGTAAGTCCGCGCAGGCTTTCGACCGAGCAGAATTCGTCCTTGTCGCCATGCACGAAAAGTATAGGTTTATCCACCGAAGCCAAAAAATCGTAATCGTCATATTTTTCAACCGGCGTGCCGATCGAGATCAGCCGGACGACTCGCTTCTCGCTCATGCCAACTTCCATCCCGGTGCGCGAACCAAACGAAAAACCAGCGAGCGTGATGTCTTCGTCCGGATATTCGCCCGCCAAAAAATCCAGCGCATCGCGAACATCCTCGACGCCTCCCTCGATCTCTCGGTGCTCGCCCGTCGATGCGCCGACGCCACGAAAATTGAATCGCAAAGTCGCGAGGCCCGCGTCAAGTAAACCGGCCGCGGCGCGAAAAACCACCTTGTTGTGCATCGTTCCACCGCCGAGCGGATGAGGATGACACACAAGGGCGACGCCGCGCCGATCGCCGCGCGGCTCTTTTAAGATCGCCTCGAGCTGGCCATGGGACGCCGGAATGAAAAGATTGCCTTTTGGGTACATTGCGTGAATTTTCGATTGTAGGTTTTGCGGACTCAATTCGCAAACATGCCTGTTCTCGTGCTATTTTTGCTTTTATTTACCCGCAGATATGGACGAGATCACAAACGAATCAAGCGACGTAAGAACCGCCAAAAAGCAAAGCTGGAGCGAGTATCTCAACAGCGAGCAGGCAACGCGCGTTATCTATCTGATATTCGGCCTGATCGCCACGGCGATGGTCATGGCTTTTTTGCAGACACGCACCGACGCGATCTGCTGCGGCGACTGGGACGGTTATTACCACATCAAATGGTCGGCGTTGTTGTGGGAAAATTTCAAACAGTTCAATTGGCTGCCGACTTTCGAATGGCTGCCGCTGACAGTGCTGAACCCAAAAGATTACGCCGATCATCACTTTCTTTTTCACCTCTTACAGATCCCTTTTCTGTGGTTTTTTGAGCCTGTGACCGCGGCAAAGGTTGCGGCCATCGTTTACGCGACGCTTGCGATCTTTGCGCTTTATTGGCTGCTTTATCGCTATGACGTCAAGTATCAGCTCATCTGGTTTGCGGCGATCATGACGTGCTCGAACGCGTTTTTTTATCGGATGAACATGGCAAAGGCTCCGCCGCTCACGATCATTATCACGGTGTACGGCATCTATTTGCTGTTTGAGCGAAATTACAAGTGGCTGCTGCCGCTCATGTTCGCGTTTGTGTGGACGTACAGCCTGTTTCCCCTGTTGTGGTTCGCGGCGATAATTTGGACAGCGATCATCGCGTGGAACGAACGCCGAATAGAATGGCGACCTTTCGCCTATACGACGGGCGGAATGATCGCGGGTAATATCATCAATCCGTATTTTCCGCAGAACATCGGGCTCTTTCTTGAGCACTTTTGGACGAAGTTCAAGGTCGGCAGTGATTTTGCCGTCGCGGTCGGCGGTGAGTGGTATTCGTACTCAGGAATGGAGCTGCTCATGAATTTCCCCGTAGCGTTTGCGGCGATGTTGATCGGCTACGTGCTTTTTGTTCCGCGTGGCGGCAAATTGCCTGAGAAAGCCACGTTTTTCCTTGTGTTTACGAGCATTTTGCTCGCCGCACAGTTTCGCTCAAAGCGCTTTGCCGAGTATTTTCCCCCGTTTGCTATCCTGTTCGCCGCATTCTCGTGGCAGGCCTTTTCGACAAAACAGACCGCCGAACTGCCCGAGGAATTCAGGCGCGAGATCGCCCCGTACACCGATGCGCCAAAGCTAACGGAAAAGCAAGAGTGGTGGGTCGCCGCACGCGCCGGCGCGCCATGGGTCGTCGGCGTCCTGCTTTGCGTCTTTTGGTTTTACAATCTGACGGGGTTGCACATCCTCGGATTTGACGAGCCTGGGATGATCGACAACATAAAGACGAACGAACCCGGCGATAAGTACCGCCGAGCGATGGAATTTGCGACCGGTCTCGATGAAACCGGCGCCGAGAATATTCCCGCGGGCGAGATCATCTTTAACTGTACATGGGACGATTTCCCAAAGATGTTTTTCTACGACACAAAGCATCGTTACGTTTACGGTCTCGATCCAAATTATCTTTACAGCGAGAACCCGGAACTTTACACGCTGCTCAAAGACCTGACCGAGGGCAAGACGGACGATCCGGCGCCGCTGATCCGCGAACGCTTTGGCGCGAAGTACATTTTTGCCGACGCAAAGGAGAACACCGACATGATCGCAAAGGCCCTCGAGAGTGGTTGGGTCGAGACGATCTACGAGGATGACGAAGCGCGTCTGCTGAAGATCCGCGATGTGAAAGGCGAGCCGCCAGACGAGGCAAAGGACGATCCGCCTGAGACGGATGAAGAGAAGAAAGCTCTCGACGACGAAGAGCGTAACGACAACGGCGCAGGGAACATTGATGACGACGGCAACTAAAAGCTCCCCTCCTTACGAAGGAGGGGTGGCCGCCGCTTTGGGCGGACGGGGTGGTTTTTACTATAATCTCCATTCAGGAATGGCAAATCCTCGACGCAAAAAAGACATTCATTCACTCCCTCGCGTTGGTGAATTTCGCAAAGAACTCCGCAAAAATCTTACTCCCGCCGAAGCAACATTCTGGAGAATAGTCAAAAACTCAAAGTTCGAGGGCCGCAGATTCTGTCGTCAGCATTCCGTAGGCAATTACATCCTCGACTTCTATTGTCCGTCAGAAAAGCCCGCTGTCGAGCTGGACGGGGCGCGGCATTTCAGCAGTCTCGGTTCCGCCGAGGATCGAGACAGGACAGTGTATCTCGAGTCGAAAGGCATCCGCGTCCTTAGATTCGAGAATCGCGAAGTCTTTGAAGAAACGGAGTGGATGCTCGACGTTATCCGTGCAAGTTTCCGGTTCGGGCCGCCGCCGACACCGACCGGACATGCGCCACACGCGTCTGTTCGTAACATAAAAACCACCCCGTCATCCCGATAAAAAGCACCGGGATGCCACCCCTCCTTCGTAAGGAGGGGAGCTTTTTGAGATATCTTTTATGACAGGATTTTGGAAATTCCAGATTGTGATCTTAGTTGTCGCGATTTTTGTTTTCGGCTGCAGTGCGAACGAGCGTGTCCTGAAGTCGGGCAGGGAAGATACGCCACGGACGAATGCCGCGCCGACGCAGACGACGTTCGCTGATGAGCTTGACGAGTTTCGCACGGCTGATTTTCAATATATCCTTGTCCTGCGTCGAAAGGACGGCGGCGAGATCGATGCCCAAGATCGGAGCGTGATCAAGTTGAATACTGACGGAGCAAATCGACGCGTTTCCGCCGACAACGGCAAGGCGTTTATCATCGGCACGAATAACGCGATCCCGCCAAAGAACATTGCTGCGATCTACGCGCGATTCGCGGTTGAAGATTATTCGCCAGAACCAACGCCGGAAGCGAATAGATAATTAATGCTCAAGCCCGCGCGTAAGCAAGGGCGATACATCCGACGTTTCGCTTCCGCCCTTGCTTACGCGCGGGGGTTGTGCAAGCAAGCGCCGCCGAATAGCGTATAGTAAATAGTAAATAGAACGTATGGCCGAGCAGAAAAAGGACGACAAGCCGAAAGCCGTGACGAAACGCGAGCTGCGCGAGCGACAGCAAACCGCCCGCCGCGTTTATCTTGATTCATCATCGCCCTCAGTGCGCTCGATCGCCCGCGTCGTTGTTATTGTTTTGCTCTTACTGTTTATTGCGGGTTCGGTGCAGGCGATCGTCATGAGCCTTGCATCGCTCGCTTTTATGATCGTCTTGTCGGTATTTTTTGCGTATTTGATCGATCCGCTCGTGCGAGTTATCAGACGGCCATTTAAGGAACGCAATCTAGAAAAGCTAATGCCGCGTTCGTTCGCGATCATGGTCGCATACGCGTTCGTTTTTACGATCGTCGGCATCACTATCGCCAACATCGCGCCGCGTGTGATTGATCAAGCCAAGGAGTTCGGCTCGAATCTACCCGCGTACAGTTCCGTCTTTCGCGAACGGGCGCAAGAGCTGAATCAGCGCTTTGACCGCCTGCGTATTCCTGACGAAGTTCAGTCCGAGCTGAACAAGAAAGCCACCGACCTCGCCGAATACATCACCTCCGCAGTCGGTAATTTTGTCCTCATCTCTGTTACCTATCTGCCGTGGCTGCTACTCGTGCCCGTGTTGGCATTTTTCTTTTTAAAGGACGTGAATGCGTTTCGTCTTCTCGTTTTGCGAATGTTCCCGGCGGGTCGCTGGCGTTACCGCGCCGAAAAGGTGATGGCTGACGTCAACACTACGCTTGCGGCCTATACGCGCGCGCAACTTATTTCGTGCGTGCTCATCGGCGTGATCTGCACGATCGGGTTTTATGCGGTTGGGTTGAAGTACGCCCTTTTGCTCGGGATCCTCGCAGGCATCTTTGAATTTGTCCCGCTGCTTGGGCCTCTGACCATTGCCGTGATCGTCACGCTTACAGCCGCGGCGTCGGACAATCCGTGGAAGGCGTTGTATGTCGCGATCTTTTTGATAGTGCTACGCATCGTTCACGATTACGTCACCTATCCGCGTATCGTTCGCGGCGGAATTCACCTGCATCCGCTGGCGATAATCCTATCTGTACTTGCCGGTGAACAGGTCGCGGGCATTCCCGGCGTCTTTCTATCGATACCGATCGTCGCCGTCGCAACCGTGATCTATCGCAACGTCCTCGAGCATCAGGGCCAACGCGGTCTGCTCTCGGGCCTCATCCACGAAGCCGAATCGGTCACGGAGGACGTTGTCTAAATGTCTCCTCTCGCCTGGCTCGTCGTATTTTTCTTTTTGCTTTTGTTTATCTGCTTGCTGGTTTATGTACTAGTCGTGCGAGCGTTTTACTGGGGCGATAAGAAGAAGTAAGTCAGAACCACCTGCGTTTACGTGGTGGTTAAAGTTCAGAATTGTTCGATATTGAATAACCTCAAGTTCGACCACGCCGTAGGCGCAGGTCGTTCTGACTGACCATCGCCTCAAACGCGTCCGTGTCTTTGATCTTCATTTCGATCTCGACAACAAAACACGGAAGTTCAAATTTGAGATCTAAAATTTTCACAGCGTCTTTAGCCGTGGTAAGCAGTATTTCCGCACCGTGCGATCGTGCGCTAGCCTCGATCTCGCGAACATCGCCCGGCGTGTAATGGTGATGATCTTTGAAACTTTTTGTCGCGGCCGGTTCGACGCCGCTGAGTCTGAGCGTTTCAAAAAAGCTCTCAGGATTACCGACTGCACAGAACGCGAGTGCCGGGGCATTTGTTTTCGTCTTTTGAGTTCTTTGCGCCGTTGCGTGAAATTCTTCTATCGCCGTAACTCCGCTGATTATATTCTCCGCTTCAAATATTGTGGCACTCGGGTTCCACCTCGCCAGTCTGGTTCTCAAATCAGTGACGTCGCCCGCTAAATCAGATCGTGTAATAACAATCGCATCGGCTCGAGCGAGGCCTCGAAGCGGCTCGCGCAAGCGTCCAAACGGCAGCATTCTTCCTTTGTCGCATGGATTTGTAGCGTCGATGCAGACGATGTCGAGATCGCGTTTTACCTTTCGATGCTGAAAGCCGTCATCGAGCACAAAAACGGTGACGCCGAATTTTCTTAACGCCCATTCAGCCGCCGAGACGCGCGCCGCATCGGCGATAACGATCGCTTTGCCAAGAAGTTTGCGCGCGAGTTCGACCGGTTCGTCGCCGCCTAATTGGGCGTCGGCGAGAACATTCTCGCCGTCAGAGACGAGGACTCTCTGTCGCCGGTTGGTCCGTCCGTAACCTCTTGTGAGAATACAGACCTTTTCACCGCGCGCAGCCAAAACCTCTGCGATGTACGCAACAAGCGGCGTCTTTCCCGTCCCGCCGGTCGTGATGTTGCCGACGCTGATAACGCGCGCTCCGAGATCAAACGTGTCGAACACGCCCTTGTCGTAGAGCGCGTTACGCAAAGTCATGATCTTGCCGTAAAAGGGCGAAAGCATCAGCTAATTGTGATGCAGAAGCCCGCGAGTGGGCAAGGGCGTCTACTTTTTATTTGTGACCTGGATAAGTCGTTCGAGACGAGCGTGCGCCATACCGCTGTCGATCGATTGCTCGGCGATACGTGCAGCCTGGACCGGATCTTTTGCCAGACCGGCGAGGTAAATTGCGCCGGCAGCGTTTAGCACGATCAATGAACGCGCTTCGTCGCGGCGTCGACCCTCGAGGACATCGCGGATCATGGCGGCGCTCGCTTTTGGCGTCGCAGCTTTGAGGTGGTCGGTCTTTGCGGCGCGAATACCGAAATCTGACGGCGAGATCAGATACGGCTTTACCGCGCCGCCATTCACAGCCGCGATAACTGTCTTACCGGTCAGCGTGATTTCGTCGAGGCCGTCATTGCCGTAAACGACCCACGCGTTTTCGGCGCCCAACCGAGCAAGGGCTTTTGCCAGTGGCTCAAGGAGAGATTTGTGCCACACGCCTATCAGGTGTCGCGAAACCTGTGCGGGATTTGCGAGCAAGCCGAGCAAATTCAAACATGTTCGGATGCCGAGCCGACCGCGAACATCCGCAACGCGCCGCAACGCCGGGTGAAATTTTGGCGCAAAAAGGAATGTCAAACCTGCTCCGCTAAGACTCGCTTGAGCGAGCTGTGCTTCGCCCGCCGGTTTTACGCCGAGCGATTCGAGCACGTCGGCGCTGCCGGTTTTGCTCGTAACACCGCGATTACTTTGCTTTGCTACGGCGACACCGGCTCCGGCGGCAACCAGCGCGGCGGCGGTCGAGACGTTAAATGTTTTTGCAGCGGACGAACCCGTGCCTGCGATATCTATGGCGTTCTTTGGCGATTTGATCTTCGTTGCGGCTGAGCGCATAACAGCCGCCATGCCCGCCAACTCTTCGTGCGTCTCGCCTTTTGCGGTCAAGGCCGTGAGTGCTGCCGCGATTTGAATTGAACCGACATTCTGATCTAGAAGAGCACGAAAAAAATGAGCCGCATCTTTCTCGCTCAGATCTTCGCCGCGCATCAGCCGAGCTACGTACTTAAAGACCGGCGTTTCCGCCTTTTCACTTGTAGCGGTAACCGGAGCTGATAACAGCCAGTTTGTTTTGGGGGTCGGCATAAAAGATGTAGAAGAGAAAGCGCGTAAGAGCGGGGTGAAAAAAACCCCTGTATTTACTATCTCAAAGGCGCATGAAGTTTTGCAATAACTTTCTGCCGTGTTCGGTGAGTATCGATTCCGGATGAAACTGGACGCCCTCGACCCGCAGATGTTTATGACGTAGACCCATAACGAGCCCGTCGGGCGAAGTAGCCGAAACCTCCAGCTCATCGGGCCAATCGTCGCGACTGACGATCAAGCTGTGATAACGGCCCGCTTCGAAGCCGTTTGGAACGTCGGCGAAGATCGTCTTGCTGTCGTGCTGAACACGAGTCGGCTTGCCGTGCACCGGCTCAGGAGAGCGCACAACTCGTCCCCCGAAATGTTGCCCGATCGCCTGATGACCGAGACAAACGCCCAGAATCGGCAGCTTATCCGCAAACTGCTCGATAACGCAAAGCGAAATGCCGGCCGCATCGGGCGTTCCCGGTCCCGGCGAGATCAAAATTCTCGTCGGCGCGATCACATTCGCGATTTCCTCGACCGTGACCTCATCATTCATGACAACGCGCATTTCAGTTCCCAACTCGCCAAAGTACTGGACGAGGTTGTATGTGAACGAGTCGTAGTTGTCGATGATGAGCAGCATTGCGTGTTTACTATTCGAGAGTTTGACTCTATCATAATCCTGTCAGTCAAACCGAGGTCAAGAATATGCCAAAAAAGCTGCTCGCACTTGTCATTATCGTTGTATTTGTAAGCTCGGCTTCAGCGCAGACCACCGCTCCCAAACCGGATGAAACAGCGGCTAAGCTCGAGAAAGAAGCCGTCGAGTTCCTGCGCGAGACTGCCGCCGAGGTTGGACGGCTTCGCACGGCTGAGAATCGCATAAGTTTCAACGCTGAGCTTGCAAGCTTAATGTGGTTTCACGACGACAAAGAGGCACGCGCGATGTATGGCAACGTTGTCGGCGAGTTCAAGCAGTTACTCGCGCAGCTTGACGCACAGATGAACATGCCGGTCATCGATGACGACGATATGAATTCAGGTGGCTTTTTGTTCGGCGCCTATGGCAAATCAAAGGCTGAACGGAAACTCCGTATCGCGATGATGGTTCGACAACAGATCGCAATGAGCCTCGCCGAACACGCCCCCGACCTCGCGTACAATTTCTACTACGACAGCATAAACCTCGTCACAAGCGCCGCGTTTCGCAAGGAAACGGAACAAACCGACAAGTATTTCGAGAATCAACTGCTTACACGAATCGCTCAATTCGACCCCGGAAAGGCTGCCGAGATTGCCACTAAATCACTATCTCTCTCAAAAGGCTTCAATGAGCGGCATCTGGAATTGTTGAAAAAACTTTATGAGAAAGATGCTAAGAAGGGAGCGGAATTCGGATCGGAGATACTTAGCACTGTTAAGGCCGGAAAGATAGACGCAGAAGGTGACGTTTATTTGATTTCTATGTTGCTTGAATTTGGTGGTGAGAAATACGACGGATCTCGAAAAACTAATGGAAAAGCATCAGTCTATACGGCGACAGAACTGAAAGAGATTGCAGAATTACTCTCGCAGAAAGTGTTGAGTTATGACGAGGAAGAAATGTCGTCTGCAGAAGCTTACGCCGAGAAAATCGAGAAGTATCTGCCCGGTCGAGCGGCGCAGATTAGAGCGAAGTTTCGTAAAGTCATTATGGAACAGGCGCGTCTCACTGATCGCATAACTCGGTCATATAGTAAGGCGGCCAATGTTGCTGCAAATACAACGGCTGATCCTGCCATAGCAAAATTCGAAGCTGAACGCATGAAACGCGAAGAACGTGAAAAGCGAGACAAGCAGATGATGGAGGATATCATGAGCCTCGGCAAAAAGGAATTGCCGAAGGATGAGCGGGCGAAGATCATAGCCGAATCGCGCAAGATAATTTCACAGACGCCGGGCAAGGACAAGAAAATTATTGCGCTCAGTCTGCTGGCCGCACAGGTTGCAAAGGTGGGCGACAAAGACTTGGCAGACGAGATCATGCGCGACGCCGAGCGAATGGTAAATCCCGAACCGCGGAACTATCAGGACTTTATGCTGAGTTGGATGCTCGCGAGCGGTTATGCCGAGGCAAATCCGGACAAGGCGTTTCCGATACTCGAAACAGCGATTCTAAGAGCCAACGAGACGATCTCCGCGTTTATAAAAGTCGCTGAGTTCATCGACGTGAACGCGGAGATGATCGACGAAGGTGAGTTTCAGGTCGGCATGTTCGGCGGCGAGATGATACGCGGAATGACACGCGAACTCGGCATGGCCGCCGGTCCGCTAAAAACTTTGGCACGCGCCGATTTTACAAAAACACGCAGCCTCACAAACGTCTTCGACCGCACCGAAACCCGCGTGCTCGCAAAGATGCTCGTCCTGCGCGCGGTTCTCGATAAAAGAGAAATCAAACTGTCGGACGACGCAACTGTGACTGAAATGATAGAAACCGGCGAACTCGACGAGGCTCCGCCGCCACCGAAGGCGGTGCCGCGACGAACTCCGAACTAGGCCAGGCTCGTGCCCAACAGCCATTGACCGCCATCGACGACGAGCGTAACGCCGTTAATGTAGCTCGCGGCATCGGATGCAAGAAAGAGCGCCGCGTTCTCGATGTCGGCGATGCGTCCAAAGCGCTGAAGCGGAATTTTCTTAGTCAATTTATCCTTTAACTCCGGCATCAGCAGACGTTTCATTCCCTCGGTGTCTTCGATCGGCCCGGGCGCGATGCCGTTGACACGGATGCCGTGACGACCCCATTCGACCGACAGGTTTCGCGTGATCGCATCGACACCGGCCTTTGCCGCCGAAACGTGTATCTGCATCGGCGTCGCGAGATAATGCAGCGTCGCGGAGATGTTAATGATCTGGCCGCGCGATTCTTTTAGAGTTTCAAACGCCGCGCGGCAGACGTTGAACGTGCCCTTGGTATCGATGTCTACCACGGTGCCAAAACCGTTTGCCGACAGCTCGTTTGCCGCGCAGAGAAAGTTGCCCGCGGCCCCGTTGACGACGATGTCGACCTTTCCAAAAATGTCGACAGTTTCTTCGATCGCGTCTTCGATCTCGCCATACGAGCGCACATCGGCTGCGATCGCGAGACATTCGCCGCCGTTTTCCTCGACAAGCTGCTTTTGAGCGAGTAGGTTCTCCATGTTTCGGCTCGTGATAGCGAGTTTTGCTCCATGTTCGGCAAACGCACGGGCCACGCCGCCCGTGATTCCGGTGCCGCCGCCTGTGACGAACGCAACTTTGCCCTGTAAAATGTCCTTGTTGAATACTTGAGTCATATTGAAACGGATTTTAGCACAAGAGTTTGGCCGCAGATGAACGCAGATAGACGCAGATCAGAAAAACACACGCGAAGATATCGTTCGGCCGACTGCAGGCGGTTTTTATCTGTGTTCATCTGCGTCAATCTGTGGCTAAGTTCTTCTTGCTCCTCAACGCAGACTGATATGCGCTCCCTGGTGCCGGCCGAGACGCTCGTATATCTCGAGACAAATGACCTCGCATCCGCTCTCCAGCCGATCGTCAACAGCAAGCCATTTGCTGAGGCCTCGAAATCGAAACCCGACTTTTCCGCGCTAAAAGGCGTGCAGCTTGTGGTTGCCGTAACAGGTTTTGAAACTTCGGAGGAAAAACTCAACGACGAACAAAGCGTCGGCCGCATTCAGCCGCGTTTTGTCGCCATCGCGGAGACGAGAGCGTGGAACTATCAGGCCGTAGCTTTCGCTGAGCAGAAGATCGGGAGCTTTGTAGAAGATGTCTATGATAGCGAACCAAAGCTCGAAAAGTCTGACAAACATGGCGGCAAATATTTTGTCTGGACAGCTCCCGATGGCCGCCGAGCTTATGCCCTCGTCATCGACAGCTTGGTCTATTTTGGCAACGACGAATCAGCTATCGACAAATGCCTGGCCGTCCGTCGCGGTGAAGCGGATAGCGTCTTAAAGACTAATAAGATCCAAAGCGCCGACGTGAAAACACTCGCGTCCGGCTACATCTCAACCGACGGCGTCGCTCAGATCGCCGCTCTGATCGGCGTCAAGTTCGCAAGCGAATCAAAGGAAGATTCGGAGCTGCAGACTGCGATCGTCGATGTTTTGCCGCAGCTCATTCGCAACTCGATAACCGATATCAGTTGGACGGCTGCAAGATCCGAGCAAGGTATCGAAGACAAGTTTGTCGTCGAAACACCGACGAGTCGTACGGACAAGTCGGACGAGATTTTGTCAGAGATCGCTGACTCGATCATCGAAGATATCGAGGACACAACGGCCGGAGATGTCGTTAACGTCCTTTCTGAAAAAAAGAGCGACAACGCAGACAGCCCAAATCAGATCTACAGCAAGGAAAATCGATTTACACAGACCCGCGTTGAGCGCCGAACGGTCTCGGATCTCGGGTTTATCGGCTGGATGATCTCACAGTTCAGAACGGATTGATGTCGCCAACGGCGACTGACATTAAAGCCTAGGGTGAAGCAAAGCGGAACCCTAGGCAGCATTCAAAAAGATAATTCGCTCTCTGAAGGAGAGCAACAGCGTGTTCGTCGCCTTCAGCGACGGACTGTTAGTTGACTTCAGACCTAGGGTTTCGCTCGCTCCGCTCATTTCACCCTAGGCTATATAGGTTTGTCGCCTTTGGCGACAGATCATTTTTTGGCAGCTCTTTTCAAGTTCCGAACGTTGTTTTCTATCCACCTTTCCGCCTCTGCATAGTGCTCGAATCGCCGCTCATCTTTCTTGAACTCGGGCGTGTGGTGGTAGCGGCGGCCGTTTATGTTCTTGGTCGGATGGGCGATGTGGAGCATCTCGTGAAAAACGACGTATTCAACGACGAACTGCGGCACTTTTTTTGAGTCAAGCGATTTGCTGATCGCGACCGTGTCGTGCGTCGCGTCGTGATGCCCGAGGATGCGATAGGTTTTTTTTGCCGACCAGGTGAGAGTCGGTTTGCGGATCCAGCCCCCGAAATATCGCTCATTCAGCGCTGCAAACATCTCATCGAGGTCGTAAACATCGCCTTTTGACGTCGTTACGACCTTACGGCCACGCTCCCGTTTGTGATCGGAGGCACGCTCTCGAATGTCGTCGGATTTTATATATTCGTTGTAGGCGTCGTTCATCTCACGCGGTATCTTTCGACGAAACAACTTGCCGACGAGTATGAACGCAAGCCCGCGTTGCCCGCTGAGCGGCATCTCGCGGCAGATTTCACCGATTCGCACAAAAACCTCACCGCCTCGTATGCGTATCGTATGATTTATGCCAATATACGGGTAAAATGTAACGTGCAGCGGCGGCACGGGACGCGCCCGATCATAATGACGGAACGCTTCCTCGTAAACTGAACTTAAGTGAGCTGCTTGATTGGACAAACGATGTTTAATCTATTTTAACTATTTTTCTTGACTTTCCCGGCTGTGAAATGCTATCCCTTTATATGGGAACAGCATACAGCCACCAGGCGGTATGCAACAAACCCACCGAAAACGGATGACTGCTCGTGAAGCAATTCCGGGCGGAGAAAAGGGAACGGCCTTTCCCGACTCCCGCGGTCAGGTTATCCTAACAGCCATAATCAACGAACACTTCGTCACGGGTGAGCCCGTCGGTTCAAAGGTGCTTGCGGCGCGATTTGCAAACGCAAGCGGCATGAGTTCGGCGACACTGCGAAACGTGATGAGCGAGCTTGAGGAAATGGGGATGCTCGAGCAGCCTCATACATCTGCAGGGCGAGTTCCAACCGATAAGGGCTACCGTTTTTACGTTGACAATTTGCTGGGCGTTTTGAGCATTTCGAACGACGACCTTTTTCGCATCGGTGAAGAATATGGTTTGAACTCGCAGTTAAACTCGGAAACACCCGACAGATTAATGGAGCGGACCTCGCATCTGCTCTCTGCTCTTTCTAATAATGTGGGCATCGTTGTCTCGCCGAGTTTGGCGAGTGATCGCCTGCAGCATATCGAGTTTGTCAATCTTT
>JBJXFZ010000161.1:0-9791 GCA_046154245.1 Pyrinomonadaceae bacterium | reverse complement strand
GAAAAGCGGGATGACGATTTTTCGCCGAGCAAAGAAGTTTTTGCCGAAGTTTAATGGAGGATCTATGAAACTTAACAATCCAACCTTCTCCTTTGTACTTGTCGTGGCGATCTTGTTTCTGGTCGTGCTCGGCTGCGGAGGCGGCTCGAGCGATGCTTGCATCGGAACGGTCACGCACGAGGGCAAGACCTTTCAGGGTGCCGGCAAGAACGAGATCGACGCAAAGCTTTTTGCCTGCAACAAATATTGCAGCGACGCCGACCCCGAATTTGACGCACGTTACCGCGTCTGGCTCGATTCGCCAAAAGGCAAAGCCGCCGGCTCGCCATCGAAACGCGAAGCGATGTTCAAGGACAAGGACCTGCTCGATTACGTGACGAATGTTTGCGCGCACAAGTGCACGTCGTCGATGAATCCTGAAGCTAAGTGTAAGTAGTTATTTGCGACCGAGAGTCGGATTAATTTTATCCTCGAGCCAGTTTGTCAGCGGCTCGACGCTCTCGATGTGGACAGGCTTGCCCTGCCACGCCTTTATCGCAAAAACAACCAGCATGATCGACGTTACAAGCGTGAAGAACAAATTGCCGATAGCCGCAATGTCCGTAATGTTGTCGACGATGCCGAGGATTGTCGTCACGGCCAGGATCCCGACATGTGCCGCGAGGCCCTGTGCGGCGTGAAAGCGAACTTTTGTCTCGCTCTTTGGCACCAAGAATAAGATCAACGCGCCCGCGACCATGCCGATAAACCAGGGAACATATGGCGCCGCTATCACAATGTGCTCCGGTATCCCGAACGGCTCGATCTTACGTGGAGCCGCGTCTGTGCCTTCTGTGAGATTAGCAGGCTGATAACTTGCCGGCACAAATTGACCGTCGAACGGCTGCGAATATTGAGCGGCATCGGCCGCGAAGAACTTTCGCGTCTCCTGTTCTGTCGAAGCCGTCGGAGCGCCCTTCGCGAACTGACGCGTCTCGGCAGCGCCGGTCTCGGACAAAACCTGCGTCTTGACCTCGGCTTCAGCCGCAGCTCGAATCTTTGCCGGAAAGTCCGGATCGAGCGGATTTGTATCGTACTTTGTCGGCATCTTCACTGAAATTTTACGACATCTTGTTTAGTTTAGTTCTATTTTTTGTTTTCAGATCGACTGACCAGAAACCCCGCAATACAAATCGCGACAGCTATTATTAAAATCCCAAAGCTGGCGTAATGAGCCCAATTAAGGTACGGACCAATGTCCAAGGTAGTACCCCAAAATGGTGACTGCTTCAATTCTTCTAAATCTTTGTTCCAGATTAATCGAGCAATTAAGTAAAAGAGAAAGGAAAATGCGGATGTAAGAGCCGCGAACAACAATGTCTTGGTTGACGTTCTCACTTCCAACTATTCGCTAACTTCTATTCCCAACTCCTTCAACTGTGCGTCATCAACGTCGCCCGGTGAATCCATCATCAGATCCTGAGCCGACGCGGTCTTTGGAAACGCCATAACGTCGCGGATATTCTCAGTGCCGCAGAGTATCATGCACGTGCGCTCGATACCGGCGGCGAAACCGCCGTGTGGCGGCGTGCCGTACTCAAGCGCATCGAGAAAGAACCCAAACTGCGCGCGGGCGGATTCCGGCGTCATCCCCAATGCCTTGAAGTTCAAAGCCTGAATATCCTTTTGATGAATGCGGATCGAGCCGCCCGCACATTCGTAGCCGTTGATCACCGCGTCGTATGCCTTGGCACGAACCTGTCCGAGCAGATGATGCTGCGACTGGTCATTCACCGCAGTCTTAAAAAGTTCAAGGTCCTCGTCCATTGGCGATGTGAACGGATGATGCGCCGCGACGTAAGTATCGCTTTCGTCGTCATGCTCGAACATCGGGAACTCGGTTACTATCAACGCTTCGTATCGGTTTCGGTCGATCAAATTTTCGCGGCGAGCGATCTCGTTGCGCAATGCTCCGAGCGACGCCGCGACTACAGATCTCTTTCCGGCGACGATCAAAACCGCATCACCCTTTTCGGCCTTTGCTGTTGCACCGAGCTGAGCGATCTTTTCCTCACCCAGAACTTTGAGCAACGACGATGACGTCTCGTCACCGAGCTTTATCCACGCGAGCGCCGACGCCCCGTAACGTTTTACAAACTCTTGAAGTTCATCAGTCTGTTTTCGAGAATAATCGGCTCGGCCCTTCACAACGATACACTTGATCTCGCCGCCGTTCGCAATCGTGTCGGCAAACGGTGCAAAGTCTGTGTCGCGTAAGTTTTCGCTCAGATCGACAAGCTCCATCTCGAACCGTAAGTCGGGTTTGTCCGAGCCATAGCGGCGCATCGCTTCCGCGTACGTAAGGCGCGGCCACTCGGCGGGCAGTTCGACATCGATAAGACGCAAAACGTGATTGAACATTCCCTGCATTTCGCGATAGATCATCTCGCGGTTTGGGAACGACATTTCCATATCGAGCTGTGTGAACTCGGGCTGACGGTCGGCGCGCAGGTCTTCATCGCGAAAGCACCGTGCGATCTGGTAATACTTATCAAAGCCGGCGATCATCGTGATCTGCTTGAGAATCTGTGGCGACTGCGGCAGCGCAAAGAATTTCCCCGTGTGAATTCGCGACGGCACGATAAAATCTCGCGCGCCCTCGGGCGTAGATTTGAGTAGGATCGGTGTCTCGATCTCGATAAAGCCGCGGTTATCGAAATACTCGCGTATCCCGGCAACGGCCTTCGCTCGCATACGGATGTTCTGCTGCAATTGCGGGCGACGCAGATCAAGATAGCGGTATTTCAAACGCGTAGATTCGTCCGCGAGGTTCTCGCTTCCTACGACCTCGAGCTGAAATGGCGGCACATTTGCGTCGTTCAGGATCAGGATCTCGTCCGCATGAACCTCTATGTCGCCGGTCGCGAGTTTTGCATTGTGCGTGCCCTCACGCTCGACAACCTCGCCTTTTACGGCAATAACAAATTCACCACGAAGACCTTTTGCCTTCGAGTGCGCGTTGCCGGCGTCCTCTTCGCTCAGGACAACTTGGGTCACGCCCTCCCGGTCGCGCAGATCGATAAATGTGAGTACGCCAAAATCGCGCTTCTTTGCAACCCAGCCCATCAAAACGACCTTTTGGCCGACGTGACTCTCGCGCAGTTCACCGCAAGTGTGCGTGCGCTCTAAATTTCCTAAAACATCCAACATAAAGACCTATTATGCCCACGAAACACACTAAATACACTAAAAGAAGTTACTTTTCGTGTCTTTCGTGTGTTTCGTGGGTAATCTTCTAAAAATAAAATCTTGCGAAGTAATACAGTATCGGTGCGCCGAAGAGCAAACTGTCCAGTCTGTCGAGAAAACCGCCGTGGCCGGGCAAGATCGATGCTGCATCTTTTGCGCCGGCACCGCGTTTCATCGCGCTTTCAGCCAAATCGCCGAGCACGCCGACTGCTGCCAAAACCAGAGCTAGTGGTATTGAGACCTGAAATGGCAATTCTGAAAAGAACGTTGCTGTCGCGATCGCGGCACCGGCGGCGGCGGCAAAAAGTCCGCCAATTACTCCTTCAATAGTTTTGCCGGGCGAGATGACGGGAGCGAGTTTGTGTTTGCCAAGCGCACGGCCCGCATAATACGCGCCCGTGTCCGACATAAAAACAACAATGAAGAAATATCCGAGCAGTTTTGTTGAAAGGCCGACTCCGTTCTCAAACCCAACACGCATTGCGACTAGAAAGCCGCCTAAGAACGCAACATACATCACGCCTAGCATCGTGACGCCGACGCCGGTCAGCATTTTCGAAAAGTCCTTTTGAAACCGAAATGTCTGTGTGACGAGCAGCACAACAAAGAACAAAGCGAGCGTCAGCAGCATTAACTCCGGCACGTTTGCGGGTGCGTCGAAAACAAAACCAATGAACAACGCTGCTGCGCCAAGATAACCAACCGCGGCGTCGGCCTTTAGCTCGAGTTTTTTTGTAAGCGAGTAAAACTCAAACAAACCGGCGGCGATCGCAAACGCCGCGAGTACGACAAACAACCAAACCGCATCGCGAAACCAAAGTGGCAAAATTATCGCCGCGACAAGGATCGGCAATGCGATGGCTGCGGTCAGAATGCGTGTTTTCATCTTAACGATAAATTCTAACAGGATTAACAGGATATTCAGGATTGACTACTGGTTTAATTATCCCGCTTTTCCTGCAAATCCTGTTTGATTCAAATTACTGAGAATACGCTACTTAACGCCGCCGAAGCGTCGGTCGCGTTTTTGATAATCTATGATCGCCTCAAAGATCTCCGGCCGTCGAAAATCGGGGAACAGCGTCGGCGTCACGTAGATCTCGCTGTAAGCGAGCTGCCAGAGCAGAAAGTTTGAGATACGAAATTCGCCGCTCGTTCGAATGAGCAGATCGACCTCAGGCAGATTCCAGGTGTAGAGGTTTCGCGCGATGTCGGCCTCGGTCAGGTGATCGATCACATCGTTCCGGCGCTCGATGTCCTGGTATGCCAGACGCGCCGCCCGAACGATCTCGGCGCGAGCGCCGTAATTCAGCGCGACGCACATCACCATGCCCGTGTTGTTCGCGGTCGTCTGCGTGGCCGACGCGATCTCTTTTTGTACATCAGGATCAAGTTGATAAAGGTCACCGATCGCCTGAAAGCGAATGTTATTCGCATGGACCTCTTTCAGCTCGCTGCGAATAAATCGCTTGAGCATCTGCATCAAGCCCTTTATCTCAGTTTTTGGCCGTTTCCAGTTTTCGGTCGAGAATGCGTAAAGCGTAACAGCCTTTATCTCGAGTCGGGCACAAGTATCGACTATCGCTCTGACAGAATCTGAACCGGCACGATGGCCAAAAATTCGCGGTTTGCCACGCTCTCGCGCCCAACGCCCGTTGCCGTCCATTATCACGGCGATGTGCTGCGGCAAGCGCGTTACATCTATCGCCGCCAAAAGCCTGGCTTCGGTAGAACCTGGTTTAATTATGCCGTCAAAACCCTTAAGCATCACTGATCGAGACGCCGACGATCGCATCGCGATTGATCGGACCATACACGTGTGGATAAATTTCGTTATTCGTTGACGGCTCCTTCAAAACTCGCGACATCAGTTTGTCACTGTCGATTTCGAGGATCACAAGTTTCTTCACGCCCTTGTAGTATCGCCTGATAACGCCATCGAGCTGATCGGCAAAACTGCAATGAATAAAGCCCTCGATCTCCAAACTTTTTGCGCGGTAAAGCTCGGTGTCAAAGGCCTGCCAATCATCGGGTAAAACTATGTGATAGATCAACACAAAAAACGTATCAATCGTATTCGACCTTTAATAAGGCCAAACCTTGAGCCGACGCGGTTTTGCCCGCGAGATTTCGACTCCCGGTAACGATTGCAGTTTGAATTGTATCACTTGTTTTCTGCCCAAGCCCGACTTCGATCAACGTGCCGACGATCGAGCGAACCATGTATCGCAAAAACCCTTTTGCCGTGATTCGAAACTCGATCATCTGCGCGTCGGCATTTTTTTCCCAATGAGATTCAACAGTAAAATCGGTGATGTTACGAACGCGACTCTCGCCGTCCGACCTGGCCGAAGCAAACGCCGTCCAGTCGTGCTCGCCTAAGAAAAGTCTTGCCGCCTCGTTCATTCGGCCTACATCCAGCGGACGCGATTCGTGATGAGCAAACCTGCGCCAAAACGGCGACATCACGGGCGCGTTTACAACGCGATAAAGATAGGTCTTGCTCTTTGCTGAAAAGCGAGCGTGAAAATCATCCGGCGCTTTTTCCACCCTCATCACACGAATGTCGCGCCAAAGATTGCCGTTGATGGCGTGCCTTAGTTTTTCGGGCGTAAACTTGTTGCCGGGAATGTGGACGTTTGCAACTTGTCCCTCGGCGTGCACGCCGGCGTCCGTTCTTCCCGAACCAATAACGCTGACATCGGCGTCGACCAACATCCCGATCACGCGTTCGAGCTCGCCCTGGATCGTGCGATCATTCTCCTGCACTTGCCAGCCGTGAAAATCCGTGCCGTCGTATTGGATCAGAAGTTTGAAGTTCATAACGGATAAACGAGTCGAAAACGTTCGCAGCAGACGATCGAATTCTCATCGAAATCGAAGCCAAGCTTAGCCGCTTCTCGCGTGTAATAAGAGATGTGGACGTCGCGCCAGTATCGAAGCGAGCGGTCGCCTTCGCCCTCGTCATAGGCGAACTTTGCATCGACCGCATGAAACGGCAGATGCCGGATCTCGGTTGTCTGAATAACACACATCGGCTCGCCGTCGAAGCTTGTTACGACGCTGTAACCGCCGTCGATCGGCGCTTTTTCGGGTTCGCGTTTGTTGGTCTCGAGTAGACTCGCCGTCGCAGTTTTAACTCCTGCAATGACAAGCTCGGCCAATTCGTGTGCCATCTCCGCAACGTCGCCGAAATACCAAACCTGATATGGCGTGTCCGGCGAGATCGAAGGATCATTCGCCAAAAATTCGCGCCAATACTTCTCCACCATGTCGTTCATAACCTGCCGCAAAAACTAAACGATAAATTACCCCTTGTTCGCGGTCAATCGCTCGTTGATCGCACGCGCAAACCGTTTCGGAGCGCCCGCGTCCATCCGCAGGTAAAGAGCCGGCTCTATCAGCTCGAGCTCCATCAAGCACAATTTGCCGTGTTCGTCACGGACAAAATCGACGCGCGCGTACAAGAGATCGTGTTCTATCTCACGCACAACTTCTTCGCCGGCTCGCAGCAATTCGTCATCCGGCTGGATCGCCGTGATGATCCCGCCGTGCTCCTCCTGCACGCGAAAGTCGTTCGCCTTGGGCGATTTGTTGATCGCATGGCTGTATCGGCCGTTAAAGTAGAACAGCGAAAATTCACCTTCATCGACTATGTTCGGAATAAATGGCTGCACGAGAAATGGCCGTGTTTTGAAGATGCTTTCCAGCGAGCTGTCATACGCGCCGAGTCTGTAAGTGTGTTCGGCTGTGGCACTTACAACCGGTTTAATGATGAGCTCTTCCTGTCCGAAAACATCGCGCCAGAACCCAAACTGTTCTTCAGAATATTTTGGTCGCCAGATGGACGGCACGATGCGCACGCCTCGCTCCTCCATATCGCGAAGGTAGGTTTTCGCAAGGTTCCATCGAACAATATCAAGCGGGTTTTCAAGACGAGTTTGTCCTTCGATCTCAGAGAGAACGCTCAGAAACTCGTCGGGTGAGCTTTGATAATCCCAAGGCGTGCGAATAATGACGGATTGAAACTCGCTCCACTGGCGTTTCGTTTGCCGCCACGAAAGTGTAGAAACGTCGACGCCAAGCTCACTAAGCGGGCCGATCGCAAGGTCGTCGTCCGCGACGTACCAGCCAAGGTCGTCCATGGATAGGAAACAAATTTCACCCATTTGCGCTATTATTCGCTCGCCTGCGGAATGTTCAGGCAGTCAGGCTTGACGTTCGGCTGCCGGGCTTCACCGCTTCGATGCCGGCGGCGCACATTGGACAAACGTCGGCCGAGTAAGTCGGAACGTCAAGCGTTGCGAGCGAGATCCGCGGCACACCGACGTCGGCTGCGCCGTTCGAGCGATCGATGATCGACGCTGCGGCAATGACTTCCGCACCCTGCTGTTCAAGCGCCGCGATGCACTCGCGGGTTGAGCCGCCGGTTGTTATGACGTCTTCAACGACTAATATTCGGTCGCCCTCGCCAACAGAGAAGCCGCGTCGCAGGGTCATATCGCCATTCTGCCGCTCGGTCCAGATAAATCTGACGCCGAGCGCGTGAGCCGTCGTGAACCCGATCACGAGACCGCCGATCGCGGGCGACGCAACCAGCGAGATGTTCTCATCACTAAACCTGGCTGCGATCGCCGCGCCGTATTTCGCTGCCTCCGCCGGATCCTGTAACGCAAGCGCGCATTGCAGATATTGCGAGCTGTGCAAGCCGCTCGACAAGATAAAATGTCCCTCGAGCAGCGCTCCGCACTCTTTAAAATGATTCAAAATCAATTCTTCGTTCATCGAACAACTCTGCTAAAATCTCATTAATGACACCGTATCCTAACTTAATTTCCGAGTCATTGCTAATAAGCGAAACGGTCAAACTTCTTCGCTCGTTTGGCGGACGTGTCAGCGCTACGAGCGTCGTGGATTTTGTGATGAAGATCCGTCGGCCCGATCCGCATCTCGCTACGAAACTCGTTGCCGAGCTGATCGAGCGTGACCCGCGGCTACAGTTAAATGGTGAAATGGTTGAGCTTATCGTTGACGATTTTGAAAGGCGCGAACTTGAGGATACCGAGTTTGTTGTCTTTGATCTCGAAACTACGGGTGCAAAGACCCCGCCGTGTCGCGTAACCGAGATCGGCGCGTATCGCGTGAAAAACGGCGCCGTGGTCGGCGAGTTTCACACGCTCGTAAACCCCGAGACGCCGATACCGCATTTCATCACAAATCTGACCGGCATCGATGATGAAATGGTCGCCGGCGCGCCGGTTTTTGCCGATGTAGCTCATGGGCTTTTAGAGTTCATTGGTGACTCTGTACTCGTTGCGCACAATTCGGGTTTTGACATGCGCTTTTTAAACCACGAGATCGGCCGTGTCTTTCCCGAGTACCGTCTGGCCAATCCGTGCCTCTGCACTGTACAGTTGTCGCGCAGACTCCTGCCGGAGATCGTCAACCACAAACTCAAAACAGTTGCGGAACATTATTCGATCGACCTTTACAATCATCATCGTGCGGCGGCGGATGCGCACGCGACGGCGCACATTTTCATCAATTTATTGACTCAACTAGGTAACGACGGCGTGACCGATCTTGCGTCGGTGCGCAAGATGGGCGCGCGAAAATATCGATATGCCAAACGACAGCGGGCCTGAAGGCGCAAACAACCAAGGTCTCGAGATTCGCCCGACGCCGCGCGGCGAAATGAACCTCTATAAACTCGACGCGTTCGCTTATGAATTTGTCGGCAAGGAGATTTGGGTCGAGTTCGAAATGCCGGAATTTACCGCGATCTGTCCGTTCTCGGACTTTCCGGACTTTGCCGTGATCAAACTGAAGTACGTTCCAAACAAACTCTGCATCGAGCTAAAGAGTCTAAAACTCTACATCAACTCATTCCGCGACGTGAAGGTGTTCCACGAACACGTAATAAACATGATCCTCGAGGATTTTGTCGCCGCTTGCGATCCATTAAGAGTCGAGATCGAGGGCGACTTTCACGTGCGCGGCAATATCAAAACCGTCGTCAAAACAAGTTACGCAAAACCGTAAGTTGTGTTTAATCAGTTAATTGCGGCCGCCATCACGAGCGCGGCTTGTAGATGTGTTTCGTGCAGCCATTGAGCGACTTCCTAGAAACCCTTGTGTGCGCCAACGAACAGACGGCCGCTTTTTTATTTTGTCAAATAATAACAAGCCCGAGTCGATAGGAGATAAAATTGAGTGCCTTGCCAAACTCGCATTCGAATAGCGCTCCTGTGTTAACCAATTCTATTGACGAAGGCCCATTCGACGACTGTCGTTTCTCAATTTGATAGCAATCGCTATATGGAAGGACCGCTTATCTGGAAACAAAGCGTCCTTCGTTTTTCCATCCGTGGACGGGTTAAAAGAGTTTGGTAGTGAAAGGTTTATATGAAGGTGATCCAATTTTCGATGTATTACTTCACATTGCAGCTGGGTGTAATGTTCGGCTTTCACCATACTTCGCACCCAATGAGCCTAAATTGGCGATGGCGTTTTTGGAATCGGAGGCATCAGGCACAACATCATCGGCTGCACTAGATGGCTCG
>JBJXFZ010000135.1:0-5336 GCA_046154245.1 Pyrinomonadaceae bacterium | reverse complement strand
AGCAAAGTATTCGACATAAAGTCTGTTTGGCGGCGGGTCAGAAATTCTATACTCCCAAGCCTTGTTCATGTATGGGTCATCATGGATGAGATAAACGATTGAAGGAAGTTCTTGACAACCATAACCCCCACTTTCTTTATACTTAACCCAAGCACTTTGAAGGTTACCAAATTTTGATAACGAAGTATTCTCTGGATACTCACACACTTCACTCCCAGGAAATAGACTTCGACTTTTATTTAAAGTTCCAGTATTCGGACAGCCCGCGACGAAGAGCGTTATAACCAAACAACAGATTATCCCGACTAACTTCCTCATTTCCCAATTAACTCTTTAACCAGCCCGTGCGCATTGTAAATCTTCCGCAAGGCTTCGATGATGCCGGCCGAGTGGACGCCGACGGCGCGTGACCCCTCGGATTCCTCGATGTACCAATAGCGGTTCGATAGTTTTTGGATATTGCTGTCAAAGTTTAGGCCGACTAGTTCGCCGTTGCGGTTTATGACGGGTGAGCCCGAGTTGCCGCCGATGGTGTCGGCCGAGTACACAAAATTGAGCGGCGTTGCGAGATCGATGAGCGGGCGTGCCTTTTTGACGCTCGGCGGCAGATCGAACGGATGCTGTCCGTCAAAGCTGAGAGTTCGGTCGTAGAGACCGTAGAAGGTCGTTTTATAGGGCACGAGCGTAGTGTCTTCCTCGTAGCCGAGAACCTTGCCGTACTTGATGCGAAGCTGCGAATTTGCATCCGGCGGCATTGTTTTGCCGTAGATGGCGAAGCGCGCCTGAGCGGTCCTCGCTCCGTTTGCGGCCTCGACGTTTTGGATGTTTGTCTCATTCCATGCGCGAAGTTCGCGCACTATCGGCTCGACACGTTTCGCGAGCGTTATCATCGGATCGGTCGAGTTCATAACCTCGTCGGCCGAGCCTTCGAGCAGAGCTTTTCGCGCAGCAGGGTCGGCGAGTTTCGTTTCCCGCACCGCACGACGAACGACCTCAGCCGGCTCGGCGTCGCCAAGCGCGGCTCGCACGAACGGATCATCGGCGCCCAAAATGCGCCGCGCGTCCGACAGCCACGCGGTCAACGTCGCTTCTTCCATATCGGCGTAGATCGGCGCCGGCGAGAGCAGCGATGTTTTGAACGCCTCGAGTCGGTTGTCGCGATACTCGGGGTAACGCCTTTCGTTGGGTTTTGCAGTCTCGATCTTGTGCGTGGCGATCTGAAACGCTATTGTCGAGAGCCGCGACGCCGTCAAATTAGAGAACGCGAGTCGATTTGCCATCGCCGGGAGTTTGCCGTAAGCGTTGGCGATCGCGTCCCACGCTGGAGCGTACTGAGCGTTGAGGTCCGGCTTTGCTTTTAGTTTGTCGCGGAGGTCCTTTTCCTCATCGACTTTTCGCAAAAAGTTGCGCGGGTTTTGCAAACCTTCCTGCTGACCCGTGAGACGCTTTAGCGAGTTTGCAAACGAGCGCATCCCTTGCGTCGCCTGTCTTAGCTGCTCGGGACCAAGCTTTGAATAATCTTCGAGAGCTTTCCGGCGCAGTTCCCAAACCTGTTTTTGCAAAGGGTTGCCTATGTCGCGTTGATAGCCGAGTTGCGCAACCGTCAACAGGCGCGCCGTCGAGCCGGGATAGCCGGACACGAGGATAAATTCGCCGTCCTTGGCTCCGGTCCGCGACCATTTAAAGTAGTTCGGTGTATTCGCCGGCTTGCCATTCTCATACGCACGCAAAAACGTAAAATCGAGATCGTGTCGTGGATAAACAAAATTGTCATAGTCGCCGCCAAAAAACGCGATCTGCTCCTCGGGCGCCATCACGAGGCGAATGTCCGTGTAGCGTTTGAAACGATACAGCCAATATTCGCCGCCGCTGTAGAACGAGAACACCTCACACGTCAACGCGGTCGCCTTTACGCAATCGCTCTCGATCGACGTGATCGCAGTCCGCCGGTTTGCGGCCATCTCGGCGTCGTTCGCACCGGTCCTTGCGGCGTCGCTAATACGCTGCGTCACGTCTTCAAATGACTGCAGCACCGATGCACTTGCATCCGGTATCTTTAGCTCGCCGGCTTGTGTTCGAGCGTAAAAGCCAGTTTTCATCAAGTCGCGTTCCTTTGTCGATACTCGCTCGATGTAACCGGCAGCGACGTGGTGATTTGTCGCGATGAGTCCGTTTGGGCTGACAAACCCCGCCGATGCATTATTGACCTTTGGGCTCGCGAGCCGCACTTTATCGAGCCATTCCTTCGACGGCTCGAAATTGTAACGCTCCTTCCACTGCTTGAGCGGCGGATTGTCAAACGTCCACATGCCCTCGTCGGCAAACGCGGGCGAGGTGCTAAACGCAAAATTCATAAGCAGAAAAAGTGCGGTGATTTGTTTCATAACTGTTTTCAAAAAAGTGGATTGCCTTACTTCAAGATACGTTGTAACTTTTCCATCGCTCCGTCGAGGATCGTGTCCTCGCGGGCGATACAGATGCGAACGTGTGCGTCCCATGCGTCGCTGTCAGCAAAGGCCGAACCGGGCGTCATCCCGACGCCGGCGTCGCGCATGAGCATTTCGTTAAAAGCGATCGCGTCGTTGTGATAGCGCGGTATTCGCGCCCAGATGTAGAATGCCGAGCCGCTGTTGTAAATATCGAAACCGAGCGCGGTCAACCCCTCGCTAAACTTGCGCCGCTTTTCGTCAAATTTGTCGCGCAAGCGTGTGTAATACGTGTCGTCGGCCATCAAAACCCGCGACAAAGCTGCCTGAAGCGGCGTCGCCGGGCAGACGTAAATCACGTTAGCGGCGTTGTTGAGCGGCGCGATGAGTTCGCCCTTGCCATACGCGTAACCGAGCCGCCAGCCGGAGATGTTCCACGATTTTGAAAACGAATTGACGGTGATCGTGCGTTCCCACATATCGGGCAAGCTCGCGATCGGCGTGTGAGGATTTTCGCCCATGACATAGTGCTCGTAAACCTCGTCCGAGACGACGAGCAGGTCGAGTTCTTTTGCGACGTCGGCCACGGCCTCGAGTTCGGTTTGTGACATCACTTTGCCGCTCGGATTTGCGGGCGAACAGACGATTATCGCGGCGAGCGGAAATTCAGAGCGGGTCTTTAAAGTCCGGCAGTGCTCAAGAAGAGAGTCTTTTTCAAACGTAAGATTCGCGTCGAGCTCAAACGCCTCGGTCTTTGAACCAAATTCTTCGAGGATTCGCTTGTGATACGGATAATACGGCTCGAAGACGAGAGCCGAACGCCCGCGAAGATACCCCTGTGCGACGCCGATCAATGCGCCGGTGCCGCCGTTTGTGATCATCACCTCAAAGGGGCGCGCATCAACATCGACGTTGATGTTGTTGTACATTGCGATCTTTGCCGCGACGGCTTTTCGCAAATTCGCGTCGCCCTCGCTGCCGCCGTAGTGGTTCTGGCTCGCCGCAATAATCTCGGCGGCTTCCATGGCTAATTGCGGATCGATCGGCAGCTCGGACTGCCCCTGAACAAGATTGCCTTCGCGCGGCACAAGCCGTGTGATCGCACGAATGTCGGGCTTTACTTTCATAAGTCTCGGTTCGCTCATAAATAATAAAAGTAGCAGTTTTCGATTGCTTCCGCACGTTGCAATAGCCCGCGCGTTAGCGAGGGCGAAAGTGAAGCGTCGAATCTTCCGCCCTTGCTAACGCGCGCGTCTTTGTATTTTGCTCACGAACTCATTCTCCTTGACCCAAAACCGCAACGGCAGATGAGCATCGTCGCCCGCATAATCAATGCCGATCCGCTCTCCGATGGCAATTTCGGAGTCTGAAAACGTGCGGTAATTTTCGAGCCAGAGCCGGTCACCGCGCAGATCGGCGCCGTTCATTGAACGGTCGATGTCGAATGCTATACAGAGCTTGCCGGGGCCGGACGTGAGGTTGCGATCTTTCATCTCGCCGCGCCGTTCGCGCATGGTTTCGATGCCCTCGACCGGTTCGACCGCGCGGATGAGGACGACGTGGGGCGAATCGACCGTGCCGCAGACGACATTCAACTGGTAATACATCCCGTAAACAAAAAAAACATACGCGTGGCCGCCGACGCCGTACGTAACTTCGTTTCGGGGCGTTCGACGCCCGCCAAAGCTGTGCGCGGCACGGTCCTGTGTGCCGAGATACGCCTCGGTTTCAACGATCATGCCGGAAACGCGTCGGCCATCGTCGTCCGCGGCGACAAGCAGTTTGCCAAGCAGTTCGCGTGCAACCGCGACCGTGTCGTCTCGCGTGAAAAATTTTCCCGACAGCTTCATACAACGTTTGTTCGTCGTCCTGAGTCGAAAATTTGCTAATATCTCACACAGTACGACCTATGAACCGAATCTCGGCTATTTTTGCGATCTTTATTTTATCTTTGTCCGCGACGGCTCAAAAGCCCGACGATGTGCTCGCAACGGCGACGAATCATGTTTTTCGCCTGAGCGATCTGTCGGAACAGACAAAGGCTGTAGCTGCCTCAATGTCCGCGACGATCGCGAAGGCCCGTTCTAATCTGTTCGAGCAGATGATAAATCAGCGCCTCGTCGAGATCGAGGCAAAGTCACTCGGGAAATCAACGTTCGCATTGATCGCTGCGGAAAAAGCGAAGGTAGCTCGACCGACCGAAGCTCAGATCAAAGCCGTGTATGCGGCAAACCGCGAAGCACTCGGCAACAAGACTCTCGAAAGCGCGCGCAAACAGATCGTCGCATTTCTTCGCTCGGAGCCTGAACAAAAGGCCGTTCTTGCCTTCGTCACCCGTCTCCAAACAAAATACAAACCACTCGCTGGCAAGGATGTTAATGCTAAAGGCCTCTTGCCGACCGACATCGTCGCAACAGTGGCAGGCAAATCGATAACGGCGAAGGAATTTGAGGCGTTTGCCCGCGTGAAACTTTTCGAGATAAACGCAAATCTCGCCGATCTGATCGCTCATGACCTCGACCAGACGATCCTTAACACGCTCGCGGCTGTCGAGGCAAAGGCCGCCGGTCTCGACACAGGCTCATTCATCGCCCGCGAGATCACAGACAAGATGAAGGACTTCAGCGATGACGAGCGCGAGGCACTCGAGTCCGCATTGATAAAACGCCTCTTCGAAAAATACAAAGTAAACATCCGGCACAAAGAGCTCGAACCGCTCGTCGAACAGGTTTCGGCGGACGACGACCCGGCAGTTGGTCCGGCGGACGCACCGGTGACGATTGTTATGTTCAGCGACTTTCAATGCTCGGCCTGCGCCGCGACGCACCCGGTCTTGAAAAAGGTGATCGCCGAGTTTGAAGGTAAGATTCGTTTCGTCGTTCGCGACTTTCCGCTCGAGTCCATTCACGA
>JBJXFZ010000132.1:0-20574 GCA_046154245.1 Pyrinomonadaceae bacterium | reverse complement strand
TGACAGGCTGGCGTTCTAACCAACTGAACTACGACCCCGCTAGTGGTGGGCACGAAGGGACTCGAACCCCTAACTTCCTCCTTGTAAGGGAGGCTGTCTACCAATTGACGTACGTGCCCGAAATCTGTGCTGTGCCCGATAAAATTTCAAAAACCCTACTCTTTTTTCTCAACAAAAAGAGCGAATGACAACCTTACGAAAAACGCGTTTCTTAGTCAAGCATCACGGGTAAAAGTTATCGCGGCGTCATAACCGTAACCGATTTCGCGGCACTTGCGACCGCCGTCCTAGTGAACGGGAATATTGCCGGCTCACCCGTTCGCCAGAGGTCAAACTGATCTTTAAAGTACGCTGACTTGGGATCACCGCTTTGCCCGAGCGGAATCACGTGTCGCGTCGCGTCCCAATTGCCGGGGCTTGCAACATGACGCATCGAAACGGCCGAGCCGACATTCGGTGTCTGACCACTGCCGTCAATCCCAACAGCAGGTACCATAAACTGAGCACCGATAAGCGGGGCGGCCGCAAGCGGGTGAGGAAAACGCGACTGAAACACGCGTCCCCACGTCCACCCGGACGAATCTGGTCCGAACCGTTTCGGATCGGCAAGACTGCCGCGCGCGCTGGCATCGCACGACTTTATCAATTCAGCGTAATTGGCAAAACCCTTTGGCAACCAGCGAGCAGATTGATCCCGAACAGCCCAGTCAAGAATACGTTCACGAATCAAAAAAGCCGGCGCCGGACGATTATCGTCGGCGATCTTGTTCGCAAGACAATTACGAATTTCGTTCGTCAATAGAGCACCTTGCGAATCCGCCGTCATCCGGCCATCCCAACCTTTCAGGACAGCAAGCGTTTCAGCCGAAGCCGCATTCAGCCTGACTATGCGTTCCGCCAAATTGCCGAGCGGAATATTCTTTGAATCGTGCAGCACATCACGCACGTCGTCCATCGTGATCTTTTTACGCGCCGTTAACTCATCATAAATGCGGCGTGCCCGCCAAGGCGGTGCGGCGTCACGCGACATCTGTGTGTATTTGTAATCAGTACCGACGATGCGTTGATTCGCCGTGACTATTAACCCGCTCGGCGGGTTGTAGAGATGCGGCAATTCGTCAAACGGTATGTACCCGACCCAGTCGCCGTCAGTTGTCGAACTGTCGTACGGCAGCGAGCCGTCCCCTTTCCGTCTTATCGGAATTCGACCTGCGGCGTACCAGCCGATATTCCCTTTCGTGTCAGCGTAAACAAAATTTTGGGTCGCACCACCGTAATTTTTCAATGCACGCTTGAACTCTCCCCAATCGCGAGCTCGATTAAGGTCAAAAAACGCTTCGAACTCGAGATTCTTCGGGTCGAGCGCCGTCCACTTCAGCGAGTATCTCTTACCGTCCTGCTGCAAGATCACGGGGCCGTTGTTCGTTTCCTGCACCTCAAAAACGACCGGTGCCGTATCGGGTTTCAGAAGGTTTGTGCGGACGTTTATCTTCTCTTTTCGAATAACCCTCGGCTCGGCCGTCTCGATGTAAAGATCCTGTACGTCGGGGCCGACATTCGTTGCTCCCCACGCGATATGCTCGTTATGGCCGAGTATCACGCCCGGTGCTCCGGGAATCGTCACACCCGACACACGCATCGTCGGCGTCGACAAGTGAGCGAGGTACCAAATGCCGGGCGCAGCCGGCGCAAGATGCGGGTCGTTTGCAAGCAGCGGCTTGCCGTCGGCCGTGTGCTTGCCCGAGATAACCCAGTTGTTGCTCGCTGCGAGTTCCTCCGCGTAAAGGCCAACCATTTTTAGCGAATTGGCTCGCAGCCGATCTTGTCTATCGACGGTTGCCAGTAACTCAGAGGATATGCCTTGCGACGACTGAGCGATCGCCAACCCGGCGGACGAATTGTCTTTACCAAACAGGATGACGTCGTACGGCGTGACCTGATTGGTCAGATCGGCGAACTTCTCTTTTGGCAGTGTCTGTAACGAAGCACGCATCAGATCGTTTCGCCACGTCGTGCTCAGGGCGTCCGCGAGGATCTTGCCGATAACAATGCTGTCAGCTGCCGTCCACGGTCGTGGTTTGAACTGCAAGATCTTGAATTCGACCGGCAAGGTCGTCTCGTCGAGCGTCGCGATATAGGCGTTTACTCCACGGGCGTAATTATCGAGCGCCGCGCGCAGCGCCGGCGACAACTCCGTAAGGCTTTTTTCTGCAACCGCAGCAAATCCAAATCGGCGATAACGTTTGTCTTCTTCGAGTGCCGCATTCCCAAATATCTCAGCCGTCTCGCCGCGTGCGACGCGACGAAGCAGTTCCATCTGCCACAGACGGTCACTCGCCGTCACGTAACCCTGTACAAAGTAAAGGTCATCATCGGTCTTCGCCTCGATGTACGGTATCGAGCGGGCATCGCGTCGAACCGTAACCTCGCTCTTGACTCCATTCACGGCGACTTTCGTCTCAGTTGTCTGCGCGAACGCAGAACTGAAAACGAACAGCAATAACGGCAGGATCCGAAGATGAACAAGTTTCATAATTTTTAGACCAGGGCGATTGTCGCCGGCTACCCATTACGTTAAACTTTTCGCATTGCCGATTCAATCTGGCGTAAAAGTTATGATGAAACCAATTATTACCGTGATTACCTTTTGCTTTACAGCATTTTTCATTGCGTCGTGCAGTTCGGCAGCCAACAACACAGTCGCCAATAAAGCCGCGAACGCGTCCACACCCGCGCCGACCCCCATCGTCAGTCGGGCACCCGACGGCAAGGAACTTTACGCCTTGAACTGCATGATATGCCATAAAGAGAACGGCACCGGCGGCGAGATCACGAAAGACGGTAAGAAGCTAAATGCCGAAAATCTGACGACGGACAAGATCAAGAAGATGACGGACGAAAAGCTCATCGGTTACGTCCGCGACGGGATTGAGGACGAAGGCATGCCGGCGTTCAAGGATAAGCTGACGCAGGAAGAGATCCGCGCCGCCGTGGCTCACATCCGTATCTTGCAAGCAAATTTGTAACTATCGTCGTCGCTTTTGATTCATGCTGACGTTAACGCTCTGAAAGCGCAGAACAACGCGCATGTTCTCTGGACGTTTTTCAAAAGTGGTCGGAACAAACGGCGCGTAGGCGGGGTCCGTTGCGAGTGCCTTTGCGAGCTCCGCAACGGCTCGTTGATCACGCGAAGGTTCCACAACCTCGGCGATCTGCGCTAGTCCGTTACTAAAAACATCGGCGACGACGACGACCTCGTCATCCGTCATATCACCGCGGATAAGCGTCTTTGTGAGTGCAACCAAGGCGCCGTTTGGATTGACGCTCGGCGATTCGCCGGCAAAGGCAAGGCGTGTTTGGGCATATTCTTCGGGTGAGATCGGACCGACCTTGCGATTGTCAAACCGATCGCGATTGCGAGCACGCTGAGCCGATGCGTCACCGGGCGATACCTGTCCGTAGTCGATCAAATTCGAAAAGAGCATTGTGGTAAACGCAAAACCCACCAGAACGCTAGCCAAAACACCGACACCGAAGGGCATGAGTCTCATCTCGATCCAATAGCGAATATCTGTCGGAAATGCCAACCACGACTGAGCGATCCGTGAGCGTTCGCCGATGGCGGCGTCCTTGATCGAGCGTGATAGCGCAGCAGAAACTTCAGGACGTCGCATGCGGCGAAGCGAATTTCGCATCTCGACCGTTTCTGCATATGTCTGTCGGCAAAGCGGACAGCCGTGCAAATGGTCGCGAACAGCCGCTGCGGAGATGTCCGATAAGCTGCCGTCGGCGTAAAACGAGAGGTCAAATTGTATCTCTGAGCATTTCATTCTTATTGCTCTAAAGGAAAAGCGAATGGCTGACTGACCCCGGCCGTGCCTTTTTTAGGGGAACGGACGAAATCGGTGAACTGTTGCCAACTAGTGCGTCACGTCGATCACGGTCGATGTTGCTGGTCGATTCAAACGATCGACTTGACGCGTTCGCCGGCTCTGATTCACCTCGCTCTCTCTCGACCTATCGTTTGGCACCGATTTTATTTAGTCTTTTAGAGACCGGGGCGAGTCAGCCATTCGCCTTTCGTTTTCAAAAATCCTTGAGCCGTCGTCGCAGCTCTTCACGTCCACGCGAAATCCGCGATTTCACGGTTCCAATACTGACGCCGAGGGCCGACGCCGTTTCCTGATAACTGCACCCTTCGATGTCGCAGAGAATCACAGCCTCGCGGTATACATCACCAAGTTCGAGCAGCGCCGCCTGCAAGGCATATTCACGTTCGTTTGCAAGCGCCGTATCCTCGGGGCTCACGCCGCTGTCGGCCAGCGTGTCGGATACCGTTCTCTCAGTGGTGCCGATCATTGCATCCAGCGAGATCGTCGATTCCTTGCGGCGGCGTTTCCACCAGCGAAAGCGGTTTCGCGACTCGTTGATCGCGATCCGAAAGAGCCACGTTTTCAAACCGGCATCACCGCGGAACCCTTTTATCGATCGCAGGGCTTTAATAAAAGTGTCCTGCGTCAGATCAGCGGCTTCTTCGGCGTTTTGTGTCAATCGATAAAGCAAAGCGTAAATATCACCTGATAGCCTATCGACCAGTGTTTCAAACGCCGCAGCATCGCCAGCTCTTAATTTTTCAACAAAAATCGGGTCATCGGACACGCACGCGGAACCTGACGAGGCAGACACCATGGCCCGCCCAATTTCTTCGTCGTCAAATGTCATTGACTCGCTGAAGATCATCGTCCGCCCTTTTCTCACCACGATATCCCAAGTGAGAACCTGTCAAATGCCCGTCCCGTGATTTCACGGGACAAAGGGTTAGACACCGCTCTTATTGATTTGTTCCCAACAAACTTCACTATGTTTACCCATGCCGTTGTTTGCTCTCATCACGCTTTTAGGCTACATTAGTCCTTTTGGAAAAAGCCCAATCACGGCAATTATATAACGCTTTGGGCCGCAAATATTTGCACTTTTTACACAATGGCGAAGAAGAAAAGACGATTTGAACAGCTCGAGGCCGCAGCCGCTGCGCCAAAAGAGAAAAAGACGTACGTTGACCCGATCCAACAACAGGTGATCCCGCGGATCGAAGACGCGGGCAAAAAGCTCGAGGGCAAAGGCAAAACCATCCTTTACGGCATTGCTGCCTTCATCGTGTTGGCGTTACTTCTCACGGTTTTCATGCGGTGGAACAATCGTTCGAGCGGCGCGGCGCAGGCTGCCCTCGGGAAAGCCATCGAGACATCACAAGGAACTATTTCCGAGACTTCGCCGCCCGCAGGTTCGACTCAAAAAACGTTCAAGACCGAAAAAGAACGAGCGGAAGCCGCTATCAGCGAATTTCAGATCGTAGTGGACAAATTCGGCGGCGCCGTCGGTGAAAAGGCAAAATACTTTATTGCGATCAATCGCCTCGCTATAGACAGGCCGGCGGCAATACAGGAACTCGAAGGTCTTGCTACTTCCGGCTCCGAGACGGGCACGCTCGCGAAATTCGCCCTTGCCCAAACCCGCCTTGGCGATAACCGACTCGACGAGGCCGCCGCGCTGTATCAGGAACTCGCTGCGATGAGTGACCCCGTCATCGCAAAGGACACTATCAACTTTGAACTCGCCAAGATTTACGAGAAACAGGGCAAAAAGCAGGAAGCTGTCGGCATCTACTTCAATATCGCAAAAGCCGCGAGCGAGGCAAAGGACGCTGATGGCAAGGCCATTCGGCTGACCGAAACGGCAACAAAGGCAAAGGAAAAGGTCAAGGAACTCGACCCGGAAAAAGCCAAGGAGATCCCGGAATCAGCTCCCCCGTCGCCTTTCGGCAATTAGTTTTGGCGATAGCTGTTTAATCGTAATTTCATTGCCCTAGCATTCTCGATGAACGATCTAGAGCAAACAAAACCTCTCGACGCGAGCAAGGAAACCGTAGATCTCGCGACCGGTGAAGCGATATCGATTCGCGTCTCGCCACACGGGTATTTCACCGTGCTTTTCCTCTCAACCTTCACTGCCGCCCTGTTATTTTATCTCGAAATCGACATCGCAGGTTTTGCCGTCTTTGCTGCCGCCTGGATACTAATACCCTTTTTTGCGCTAAGCGACAGGATCGAATTTGACGGTCGTCGACTCGAACGAACGGGTCTGATTCCACGCGTCTGGTCGTCGTTCACCGGGTCACGTCGACGGCTGAAGATCTCGGATATCGAGCAGGTCGAGACCCAATCCGTTAGAGCCTTGCGTCGCGGCGGTAGCGTCTATTACCGTTATCGGACCTCGATTCGCGGCAAAGGCCTAAACATAGTCCTGGCGTCCGGCAGTGGCGACCGCTACCGAACCATGCTCGCGGTCGTGCTGCCAAAGCTCGACAACACTCATCTCGATACGCGTTCGATCGAACTCCGTGATCACCTTCGCGATTCCAAAGAGACGCTCATGAAGGCCGAATTCTCGCGAATCCCGTCCGCTGATGTTCTGGTTGGTGCTTTCAGTAAAGTTAAGAACTCACTTCAACAAAAGACTGTAACCACTGATATAGAAGATGATAAGGCCGATGAGCTTCGCCAGCTTGCAAATGAGCTTCGCGTTTCCGGCCATCTCGCACGGGCGCTCGAAGCTTTTCGCCGGGCAATGCTGCTAAAGCCGCGCGACGGCTGGCTGATGTTTGAATTTGCGCGCTGTCTTCATGCGTTTGCAGGCATGAGCCGCGAGCCGCGTCTCGAGCGCCGGGCACTTGCCGCTTTGCGTCTATCGCAGCGGCACGGCACTGGTGACGGCGAGCTGTTGGTTCGTATCGCGGAATGGTACTTCCAAATAGGCGAATTCAAACGTGCCGCCGATCTATTTCAGACGGTTCGCGATAGCGTGGGCGAGAGTTTTCGCTCGGCGCTCGGTCTCGCCGAACTCGCATTGCGTGAAGGCAAGATCGCCCATGTGATCCATCATTTCGCTACGGCAAATAGACTTGGTTCGACTGCCGCACTCCGGCGCTGGTCGAAAGGCGAAGCCGACTATTTCGCCCGTCTAAACGAGGACGAAGAATACATGGAAATGGAGATCAGCCGCGTAAACCTACTCGACACGGTTGAAAGCTCGAAAAAGACGGCCTTGCGCATCGCCTTTCTTGCATTTCCGTTCGCAGTTATCGGGATTCTCTTTGACGACAACCTGATCGCGAATATCGGCTGGGCGGTCTCTACCGTCTGCCTGCTGATCTGGGCCGGCCTCATCGTCACCGCAAAAATGCTCTCGCAACGAATTCCGTACGAGCTAGTCGAATCCGACAACGATTGATTCCGCTGACGACACGATCCGCGCCAGAAATTTAACCTCGTTTTAACAAAAATAGGGACCTTTTGTGTGTAAACGCACATACCTTGGGCAGAAAAAGCGTGAGAATAGCCTCAATTCATGATCGCACCTTTCAGATCGCCGACGCAGAGGAGGCTTTCATACGGCTTCGCTGTTTCTGTCGTTATTACATTCGCAATCGTTGGCGTAATGACAAAGGCCGGCCGGCTCAGGTCAGAACCTCCAGTTGCCCGTTTCACGCAATTCTCTCCGCCAGCATCTCTACCCGAAAAACCGCTCGGCCAGATGTCGCTAAAAGCACGGCGCAACCCGATCTACTCAAGAGCTCCGGCTCCCGGTTCTGCATATTTTCGCGCACTGACATTCCGCGAATTGGATGACGAAGAAAACAGTTCGCCCGGAAGCCGTGCGGCCCGCGAACTGCTTGTCAGAACGAATAAGGGCAACGTCACAGCCGCCGAGGCTCAATACAGCGGGTCGGCAAAACGGGGCTTTGACGAATACCAGCGGGCGGTCTTTCTAAACACCGTCGCATGTATACAGCAAAGGGACGGCAGGCTACTGGAGGACGCCACTTTTGTGAGGTTTTATGACGGGAAGAAAAAGCTGGGCCTTGAATACGGCATCATCCTTTCCGGCATAACATCTGAGAAATTGGACCAGGCAAAGATGGGATTGGCGGGTTTACTCGGTTTTATGGGCCGCCGCTCACCAAGAGCCGATGCCGTCGCCAGCCTCGAGGCCGCGCCTGAACTCACCGGCACAAACCTCTACGCTTTCGACGTCGATCTATATAATTTCAAATCGGACGCCGATAAACACGTGGCTGAAACTGATTTCAACGATGAAAACTCAGCCGCCACGCATCCCGCCGACGTCGCTCGGGCTCTGCGGTTGAGGGGAATTCTCTCAGGCGTCATTACGAAGTAGTTCAAGTTTCAAAGTTTAGGGTTTAGGGTTCAAGATTCAAGGTTCAAAATCCCCCGTTTCTAGTCTTCCGACTCAATTTATCGACGATCCAACGGTGGTTATATTCGCCGATGGAGGCGAGTTCTGTGCTAATTCTGCATAACCCAACGACAAACAGTGAGTTTCATAATGGACCATACTCAACATATGATATAAGTATTCGAAGACAGTTTGAGTTGGAGTATAGAATATGGCAGATACACCTGAATCGAAACCTCCGTTTTGGTCGTCCTTGCCCGGCATATTTACAGGTATTGGAGGCGTTCTTGTGGCCTAAACCGGGCCATCACGGCCCTGGTTCAGACAGGTATGATCGGCCCAAGTGCAAATTCTAACACCGTTCCACCGGTAAATACCGCGGTAACGCTCGCATCCGCGCCGGCCGCTTCGCCCAGTGCAGAACATGATCTCTACAAACATTTGACGGGTAAATGGGAGGTCATAGAAGAGCGATCGAAGGAACTCGGCGGAGCAAAGATCACCTGGCTGTATGATGCCGCAATATCAGGTAATGTGCTCACGCTGACGGGTAAGATGCATGCGTTTAACGGAAAGGATTTGAGTCCGGAACAAAAAGGCATTCGCTCGACTTATGTAACGACGCTGATGGGTTCGGCGGGCGTGGGCGAGTTTAAGAAAACTGAGCACGGCGTCACAATGAGCTACCCCGCAACGATTCGCTTGGAAGATGACCCAACAAAATTCCATGGCACTATCGACATCAAAGGCCAACAGGCCTGCTCGCTCACCGGCCGCAAACTGTGAGGCCTGTCGGCCATGACCGTAAGGAAGGATGTTGCCGCGGCTTCGCCTGAGTATTCGGCGAGGCTCGCGATATTAAAGTATTATTTGTTTATCTTTTAACCATTTCGAAAGGACCGATGGAATGGACTCTTCGGGAGATTGAGGATCAAATGGCTGATAAAGTTTTCCAATAACGTCAGTAGGCAATGTATCGAGTGTTTTATCTTTCAAAATACATACCTTCTTAGATTGGGCAAACATATGTCCTACTTCCAGCGCAACATTTGGATTAAAATTATTTGTTTCAAGACGTTCAAAGACGGCTATACCAAATCCACATCCACGTAAATACGTTTCTACGTTTCCATAAACATCATCATGATATTCCTTGTGATCGGCTCGAATCGCATTAAGGCCGTGAGATTTGAGAGTATCTTGCACCGCTTGAACGATGTTAGAATGAGCAGGAGTAGTTCCAAATCTCATCATCAGGAAACCAACTTTAGAATTGTCAGGGAAATCTTCTCGAAAACGCTTAAGGCTTTCTGAAATTTCCGAAGGTTCACCTGTTTTTGCTAAATACGCTTCCTCTTCCTCTTGCCATTCTTGCTGTTGCTTTTTGTGTTGTTCTACTTCCCTAATAAGCTTTTTGAGTTGTTTTTGCTTCTCTAACTCCATTTTTGCTAGGTCAATTCGTCCCTTCTTAACCTCCTCTTCCAAATCGTCCATGAAGGCGAGAGTCTTTTTTCCATAGACTCTCATGAAATGATCTATCTTACTCTCCCTCATTCTGCTAACAGCAAAACCAACGGCGAAGAGGACTTTCCACCGTTGCAGCTCCTGCGGAAGAGTACTGCCAAGAAACTGCGAGAATCTTTCTGACCAACGAGAGTACGCGATTTCTCCGCGTTCTGAATCTACATTCTTATAATGAGAGATTACCTTGGTAAGTTCTTCGCGAAATAATGAAATACCTTTGAGGAAGTCTTCGTTGGACATAACTAAGATGGAAAACGCAGCGACAGATCCTATGCTTTCTTCGCGGCTTTCTCAGGCGGATTGAGCATTGCCGACCAGCGGTATTCGGGGGCGTCCCAACCGGTTTTTAGCATCTTTAAGATAAAGTCCGTCATATTATCGACGATCCATCGGTGGTTGTATTCACCGACGGATGCCAGTTCGGCGTCGGGCGCCGGGTTCATAAAGTCGATCGCGTACGGAACGCCGTCTTTTATAGCAAATTCGACGGTGTTCAGATCATACCCGAGCGCAGTGCAGATCGTCTTTACGTCCTGTTCGACGCGCGCGTGGAGCCCGGGCTCAAGATAATCGTCGACGTTGACGTATTGCATTCCCGAGAGATACGGTTTTGACGGATCGTAGGGCATGATGAGAACTTTCTCTTTGCCGACACAGTAGCAGCGGACGAAATGATCGTACTCTATGCCCTCTTGCAGCGTCATGCATAGCGTTGAAGATTCGTTGTATTCGGCGAAAAGCTCCTCGAGATTGTGAATTTTCGACACATTCTTCCAGCCGCCGCCGTCAAAGGGTTTTAGGAACGCCGGAAAGCCGACGTATTCGACGATCTCTTCCCACTTGATCGGAAATTCGAGATTTCGCAAAGATTCGGGTGTGATGTCCTTGATGTAGCTGTGCTGCGGTAGAAGAACGGTCTTTGGGATCGCTACACCGATCTTTGCCGCGAGGCTAAAGTTAAAGAACTTGTCATCCGCCGACCACCAGAACGGGTTGTTAATGACATAGGTGCCCTCGAGCGCCATTCGCTTGAGCATCGCCCGATAATACGGCACTTCATGCGAGATCCGGTCGATAATTACGTCATACCTCAACGGCTCGTCGAGCCGAATGCCGCCCACCGTGACCATCTCTGCGACGACCTCGCCGCCGCCCTTTTCGTTAATTGACCTGATAATTGCCTCGGGAAACGTGACCTCACGCCCGACCAGGATTCCTACTTTTTTCATGCCTTATTATTGTAAATCACTCTCTATTAAATTTTTCTTAAATCAGAAACCGATAATTTTAGTGCATTAACAGCAAGCGGGCAAGGTGAGTGAGCGGGCGGGCGATTGAGCGGGGTGGTTGGTTAGGTTTGCATTGCCGTGGCCTTCAGGCAACGGACAAGGTTGTTAAAGATTTCTCGGCTTTAGCCGGCCACCGTTTGCAGAAGCCAACTGCAATCCCGCCAACTCAATCGCCGCATTCGACGGCTTGTACTCACCGCCATACCCTACGCAAAACGAAATCATCTGCCCAAAATTCGCCACATTCTTCTCATGCCCTGTCTCTGCCATAATATTTTCCTCCCAATAAATTTTCGACAATGAAATTAGATTGAAATTAACCTAGCATTCGCAACTTGCCTCTATGGCACTTTCTGGCCATTGAAAATACAACCCACAAGTAACTGTTTTCCCTTTTTCCACTGAAGCCAGCCATATTCTGGGGGAATAACTCGCCCATCTGTGAGTATAAGTCCGCGAACGTAAGCCCAATCGCCATCTCTCTTTATAAATTGAACTCTATCAAATCGCAGCTCAGCCGACTTTGGGATAGGTTTACCATTCGGTGCATCCAGTAAAGCAGCATGATCTTCTTGAAGATAAAAGTTAAAACTCGTCAGCCAATGATCCCATGTAGTTTTTTTCCAATGTAAATCTTTTTTATAGATATACTTTTTTTCACCGGTCCCGTTGTTTATCTCGACTTCGTACCAATTCTCCGATTCTGAAACGAGAAGCAAAATCACTGTGTAGGGATAGTCTATAGGGTGAAGCGTCGAAAACGGGACTAAAAGTCGCCGGGAATCTTTCCACCAATAGCGGGGACTGTCTAGATCTAGACTAAACGCATACCAAATTGAGCCGTCACCGGCAAAAATTTGCATTTCGGTCATCTTTCGATAATCATCGGCCTTAACCCAGTAACATCCTGGCAGCCCATCTGACATGGCGGTCGGTTGCATGCAGCCGCTATCACGCCATGGTGCGATCACGCCGCTAGTAGACGAAAATTGTTCTTTTGACGGAGGAGGTATCTCCATCGATCTTTCATCTTGCTTAGTCTGTCCTGCAAACGAGATGTTCATCGACAGAATCAAAATGACGATCCACGATTTTCTAGTAAACCGCCTTTTTTCAAATGATGAAAACATATATTTATTCCTCCTCCTCCTCTCTTGGCTGCGGTGTCGGTTTTGGATCTGAAGGTTGTGGTCTCGGAGATCGCGGAGGTGGCTCTTCATCCGCGGGTGGAGGCTGGCTAACAATAGTTAAACCTCCGGAGCTGTTATAAGGCAGAACCTGATTTATTCGACGACCAGACGGACTGTATTCCGGAGCGGGCAGAATAGAGCTTCCCGGCGAAACGCCAAATTGATTCCTTAGCCGAGCCTCGGCTTCAAGCCGCATAATTTCGTAATTAGTAAACGAACCCGCGTCTGAATCAACCCATTGTTGAGCATTGCCTGATAACACAGCTCTTGTATTATATGAATCCAAACGCCCTTCCCCCTGAAGCCAATCTGCCGAAGCCAACTCGACTCCAAGGCCGACAGTCGATTCCCCAAGACTGTCGGAATTTACGACCAAGTTTGCGGACGAATCTGGAGGATTTGTAGTTGAAGGCCTTGTGGTATGCGAGGTTGGATCAGCATCGGTGCTCTCAGTCACCTCGAAATAATGGCTTCCCTTAGCAAGTAGATTGGTAATGATACCTGTGTTCTGACCGCCGCTAGCATAAAGCGTGTTCAGAATTCCCAAGGTTGCGCTTCCTACTTTAGAGATATTTCAATCAGAATCTACAAAAACTCCTTTGCCGCCAATTATTTTATATTGCACCGCAACATCATTCACAATGACAAATATATCTTTTCCATTCGGATCAACAAATTTCAGTGGATTGTTGATTACATAAGTAAATCGATTCCAAGTTTGAGGTGAGAATAGTCTCGCACTTGCAAGCTTGGGATCAACGGAATGAAATCTACCCAAACCCTTTGCGTACATTCTAGCCTGACCAAAATCCAATCCAGTTTCGCTGTCGATTTCGTAGCCGGTGAACCCTTGTCTCACATCATCGACGACGTATTTATCGGCGCTTGTTCGTCCGCCGAGGGCAATGATCTCCTCGCCGTACGGCATGTAGTCTGAGCGTGAGACGACGTTGCCGAGTTGGTCGGTGTTTATGCGTGGTGTTCCGAGGTTGTCGTTTGTGAGGTATTGAATCTTTGCGGTGCTGGTCGGTTGGACGACGGTTGAATACTCAGCGACGAGTTTGCCGCCTGCATCATACACGAACACCGTTGTTTCACCTGATGGCACAACCTTTTTGACTCGTTTACCGTCTCCGTCAAAGTAATAAGTTCCGAGAGTTGCGCTGCTTGAATTCTTAGCTTCGATTTGTTTGTTCTCAGAATCGTAGAAAAAACCACGCCCTTCGGCGTCGGTAATTACATTTCCTGCGAGATCGTATGTCCAGCCTTGTCCTGTTGTGAATCGATTATTTGCAGTATCAATTGTCGGATTCGTTATATTCGGATTCGCAAATGATGCCGGTTGGGTCGTGTTCGTCTGGTCAAAACGTCTGTTGCCGTAGCGATCAAACGTGTAGGTCTGCTTCCACGTAGTAACGTTCGCAGCGTCCTTTTCTTCGGCTGATTTAAGTCTGTTCAGGCTGTCATACACGTAGCTTTGAGTTAAAACGAGCGAGCTTTGGTTGCTTCGATTGACCGTAATTGTCTGGCTCAAAACATTTCCATTATTCGTGGTTGAACCGTAATCGTAATTCCGTTTCAGCAAACTTGTGTTCGTGGCTGAACCACCGAGGCCGATTTGGGTTGGCTGCAGGCGTGAGTTGAACGTAGTATTTTCCCAACGCCCATTGCCGAGCCTCATCGCAGAAACCGCTCCCGCCGCCGTGTAATTAAACGTATTGGCATAGTTTCTGAATGTGTCATTCGCTCTTCGGCTCTGAACTTGCTGCAAATCGCCGTCATTCGAAAGCGTATTTTTGACGACGCGGCCTGACGGATAAGTCTCTTCGATCAAAGCACTGGCGAGGTCGTATGTGTAGCCGGTCGTGTAGGCCGTGTCGTCGGTTGTGCTTGTGTCCGGTCACGCGTTTTGAACACCTAACCGAATCCCGAGAGAAAATCGAATAGTTTTTTGAGCATTCCGAACACCCTACTGAATACACCTCTTCCGGCGCCTCCACCGCTCCTTCTAATAACCAAGTAAATAACAAGGAAAAACAAGAAAGAGACTGCTACCAATATATGCGGCAAAAAACTAATTATTTGATCACTCATTGTTTTCTCCTTATGGGGTTATTGTTCCTATCTCACTAATGAATTCAATCGGCCTTCGATACCAATCACGAGCTTTGCCTTTCCAAAATTCCTTTGCTCCCGGTTCTGAAGGATCATCATACAAGTCGCCGTAAGGAAGTGGGCCATATAGATTTTTCCAACTTGCATCTGACCATTTCTCTCGCAATGCCTCATCAAAAAGCTTATTCGACCGTTTATGATTAGTGTAACCTGAGTGTAAATTGTACAATCCCCAAGCAGCTACGGGAACCATCAAACCTTCTTCCGGCGATGGTCCATTCAGCGCAAAAATAACGCCCGGAGCCAATTTAATGATCCCAGATGCGTAAAGACGGCCAGCATTGAGCGAAGTAAGTGATGCTGAAAGTGCTTTTGTAGGATTTATGTCAAAAGAGCCGTCTTCCTCGTCTAATATTCGCACCGGGTCACCACCAAGGTCCACGAAACGTCCGTTCGCCCCAAGACCAACATACGCGCCCCTTTCTACCATATCTTTATACTCAGGATCATCTGCGTAATCACCGTTCAGCGTAGTTAGTTGGAAATACACGTCCTCTCGATTTTCTACAACTGAAAATCCCGCAAAACCGGAACCGTCTCCGTATTCTTTCTGAGATACTGATTTGTAATTTCCGTCTTTATCTACCAGCCAAATACATGGAGTTCCGTCTTCGCTGCCTGCTGTTCGTCCACATAGGCCACTCGGATCAGCAAATCTAAGAGGATTATTCATTACATAAGCATAGCGATTGAGCGTTTGAGGAAACACTCTCGTCCCCGCCCATGGATCTGGACTCGTCATTCTTCCATGCGGCGAACTGAACATTCTTGCTTGAGCAAAATCCAATCCGGTTTCATCGTCACGCTCGTAGGTTGCAAATTTTTCTCGAACCGAATCACTGCCGTAATTAGTTCGCGCTATTTCTTCGCCGTAAGGACGGAAGTCTCGGCGGGAGATTGTTTGACCGGGGGCGTCGGTTGTGATTCGCGGGCTGCCGAGATGATCTGTGGTTTTGATTATCCATACCTCATGTAAGTGTGCTCGATCAAAGCTTCGCTCAGGTTGTAAATATGCCTGTCAGAGTAATATTGGAATGGACATCGACCTTGATTCTCAGATTTCGTTGATGAGGGCTCAAGTGTAACGCCTCCATCAGAAGCACAAGGTTCTTCGTGATCTGGAACTAGGCGAATGACCAGTAATTTGTTTTTATTGTTCTTACTTGTAAGTTGTATTGTAAATTTAATCACGGAAAAGTATTGGCGCCTTGCAGTAAGTAGGTATTTGCCATTTTCTAATCCCAGCACCTCAAAGTTACCTTGATCGTCGGTGACATTCTGCTTAATTATTTGTTCAGGATTCTTTGATGAGTATATTTCAATGGTCGCATCAGGAACCCCTTCTTTTTGAAATAACACCTTACCTTTGATTGCTGGAACTTTTAGGGTTGGAAAAACGCAAATTCCCTGACCCAATCCAACTGAAGCAATTAATAACAACAATCCTAAGCTGATTGAAAAACAAAATCCAATGTTAATTCGCATTTCTACCTATACCCCACTATTTTGGACTTTTTTCTAGCACTTCCATTGCTTTCTTAGTCTGAGAAGTTAAAGATTTCCCCGCAAGCTGACGAATGATGGGAATCGCATTCCGTTCAGCGTTAATGTCCCGATTTATACTATTCTGATTCGTCGTTTGTCCAAAATTTTTCTGAAAAGTTTCATTAAGATTTCTTAAAGTTTGATCTGTTCCTAATTCTCCATATCGTCTTTGACTGCCTAGCTCATTAACTCTTTGTTTTATCGCATCATGTATTTGTTGTTGCTCATAAAAGGCCTTTCCTAATCTACGAAAATCATCCAAATGTCCAAATTCATGACTAATCTTCGAAGCAGCTTTAGTATGAGCATCGTATCCAGATGATTCATCATTAATAGTTGCGGAAACCGGATATCTCTCAGTATCTTGACTGCCACCACTCCCAAGATTATTTCCCAATTCCATCGTAGCTCCGACAAAAGCACCGTTGGCGTCGAACTTGAAATCCTTCACTTCCGCGCTTGCGTTCTTGCCATCGCTTCCACGGTCAAGCATTGTGATTTTTAATGTAAAATTCTTATCATTCGCATACTCGGCCCACTTCTTCCGCCCCTCTTCAGTTGACAAAAATTTAGCTTTCCAGTCGTCGTAACGTTGTTGGTCCCGTTTGCTTAAATTCGTCGGTTCAATTATGTCCTCACCATCAGGATCAAAATATTTGAGTGGATTGTTACGAACATAGACATACAGATTTATTCTCTGTGGGTCAATAGCTCGTGCCATTGCCATTATTATAGGATCAGTTGTCGTAAATCTACCTAATTTGTTTGCATACATTCTAGTTTCCGCAAAATCCAAATCAGTTTCTCCATCACGTTCGTAGCCGGTAAACCGCTTGCGGACGCGTCGAGCAAAGACTCAGTCATTGAGTTTCCTTAAATTAATTTTCAGACGTTTCGCATCAGACGTCGTGAACTCAACCCAGTCTCGTTGAAAGTGAACAGACATATCCCGTTCAATCTTCACTCGGTTAGTACTTGCTACGATTGGCGGGCTTACCTCTTTGCTGTACACGGAGAACAAGAGAGAGACAAAGTTACTCGAATCAGGTATCCCGACCTCCTGCTTTTCTTCGCGAATGATATAGTCTTCGTACCCATTCGGCGTACGCCTGCGAAGAAGTATTTCACCATTAGGGGAAAGGTATACGTCGACATCGGGCGACGTTGCCCCATCAGTACTGACTGCCGCCGAACTCCCTCTCAACCACAACGAAGGCCGAACAATGAGGAAACCCACTAGCAACAAAATAATAAGGAATCCCGCGATTAAGATACTCCACTTCATCACTCTCGTTTCCTCCTAAACACCGCGGCCGGCGTGTTTGCCCCCAGACCCTGCCTTGTAGCGTTGAGCGTATTCACCTTAACGTTAGACGGACCGGCATATATCACCGCGTCCCCACCAATAGAAATTGCTGTATGCCCTAATCCCCCTGGGTTTGCCCAAGCGGCAATATCGCCCATCCGAACATTCGCCATCCGCTCAAAGCCTTTCAACTTATCGTCATTTCCACTCGCGAAATCATTAGCCGTTGGCAAGTTCACAGAACCCGTAGCGGCCCCCAGTCCCTTATAACGGTATGTAACAGGTATCCCATTCTCATCAAAGTTCACTCCGCCCCCTAAAGTATATGCCGCTGCTACGAAAATATTGCATTTCCACTGCCCTTTGCCCGCGGTTGCAGTGTAGCCTTGCCACGTCAACGAAGCTTCTCCGGTCGCCATCGCGAAACGCGTGGTGTCAGGTTGAGCTGCCCTGTTCACGGCCCACAGGGCAATTTTTAGCCCCCGAGGGTCACTAGCCTGATCCTTCGAAGCAGCGATTGCATCCTCAATCCCTTTAACAGAATCAAGCACGGCCCTCTTGAAATCCGCATCTGTCGACGAGTTTGCTAAGTTTCGCAGATAGTCCAGATCCTTTTTTTCTTGATCCGTCTGAGGTCGGAGCCCGTCCGGGTCACTGTATTTGAGAGGATTATTAACTACGTAGGCATACCTGTTCCAATTCTGCGGGTCAGCTAGATACTTGTTGAGAATGCGTGCTACTTCTTTGGCATCCTCGCCCTTTTCCTTCTCAAAAATGATGTTGTACGGATCAACTTGAGTGAACCGACCAAGGTTCGGTGAGTGATACCGGTTTACTGCGTAGTCAAGAGCTGTCTCATCATCCCGTTCATAGCCGGTAAATTTTTTACGAACTGTGTCTGTTATGTAACCTAGAACACTCGTTCTTTGTGATGTAGCTATTTCTTCACCGAAAGGATGGTAGTCGTGACGGGTAGTTATCGCACCGTTCTGATCGGTATTTATTCTTGGAGAACCTAGATGATCGTTCGTTAAGTAAGCAACTTTCGCATCGGTTGGATTGGCGACGATTGTTGAGTATTCGGCGATTGTTTTTCCACTCAAATCATAGACAAATATTGTGGTTTCACCAGTATTTGGGACATACTTTTTGATTCTGCGACCATCTCCGTCATACCAGTATTGCCCGATAACTCCGCTAGCATTCGACACCTGAACTTGCTTGTTTTCGGCGTCATAGATGAAGGTTTGGCCGTTTGCACTTTCGGTTGTATTGCCAGAATTATCAAATAAATAGCCGGGTGAATTGATTCGGTTGTTAGTTGTTGAAATCGTCGGATTTGTGATCGCGGGATTTGCAAACGATGCAGGCATCGTCGTACTGCTCTCGTTAAACCTACGATTGCCATATCGATCATAAGTGAAATCCTGTCGCCATGTTGGGGTTGCGCCGATAGTTTCAGCCGAATCGTCGATCCGGTTCAGCGAATCGTAATAATACTTCTGCGTTGCTGTAAATCCCGCATAGCTGCCAACCGTCGGAACGGTGATGATTTGTTGGACGATATTGCCGTTATTTTTAGTTGCATCAATCGAAGTTCCATTCCAATCGCCGTAGCTGTAATTTAGTTTCAGTTTATCAGTTGCATTTTGAACTGTGCCGAGTGCAATTTGTGTTGGCTGTAAACGACTGTTGAACTGCGTCGATTCCCAGCGGCCATTTCCAAGCTGCATGGACGTGACCGCACCGGAAGCCGCGTAGGTGAAATGCTTTGCGTAGTTGAAAAAGCCTGAGCTTGCATTTCGTTTGCTCTGCACCATTGAGAGATCACCGTCATTTTCGAGGACATTCTTTACAACGCGACCGCTCGGATATTTTTGTTCAACCAACGCTCCAGAAAGATTGTACGCATAAGTCATCGGGTTAGTGTCATCCCCGTATGTCACGCCGTCTGTTATTTGTTTGCTCCGTGTCACACGACCTAAGATGTCGAACGCGGTGTATTCAGTTGTCGAAACGCTCGAAGTCACTTTCGTCAGTTTGCCTTTAGCATTAGTTACATTGTCGTAAAAATAAGTTACATCAGGCGTTTCAGAGCCGCTCGGTTCGTTTGCGTAGGCTCGGTTCGTCACACGATTGAGCGCGTCATAAGTGTAACTAGTCGTGATATTTCTTGCGTCCGTCTTCTGCGTCAAATTGCCGTTTCCGTCATAGCCGTATTGAATCGTTCCGGATTCCGGGTTCGTCGCCGACATCAACCTCGAAAGCGAGTTATAAGTAAACGTCCTCGTCTGCACACCTTGGGTTACGGTTGTCAGATTATTGAGACCGTCGTAGGCATATCGCGTGTCTTGAGTTGGAGCATCGATTGTGCCAAGTTGTCCGGCATCGTTAGGCTCGTCAACGCGTTTTAACTGTCCTAGGGCATTTGTTATCGAGCGACGTTGTTTCAATGCTTGATCGGTGACTGTGACAGAATTGCCTGAATAGGCTGTCAGAACTTCGGCGTTATCGGGCGTTTTTATCTTTGTGACGCGGCCTAAAGCGTCGTAAAAACTCTCAGTCCAAAGCTGCGGCTCGTTTAGGAGAGGACGATACGGATTTGTGACGCGTTTGACGCGGCTCAAAGCGTCATACTCGGTCTTTGTTGCTACGTAACCGCCGTCGTCTTCATACTTTCGAGCTTCAAAAGTTCGTCCCAAGCCGTCGTAAAAACTTTCGGACTTGAGCAGGTTGTCGTTGAGAGCGCTGAGATCACTTTTTGATTCGATGCGCCGATTTGCGTCCTCGTAAATAATATTCGATTGCCTTTCAAGAGTCGTGCCAACGGCTGTCACGCTTTGCGTTGGGCGATCAAGCGGGTCGTTGTAAATCGTCTTCGAGATCACGCCGTTTATGTCTTCGGCATTTACCGGCTGGCCGGTGAAATAGTCGAACTGCGTGTAAGCCGTCCAGCCGGGTTGATTTGTTACGACTGGTGGATTTGTCACGGCTGTTGGAAACGCGAAAGTCGATTGACCATTCAACTGCGCAGGCGCAGTATTGCCACGAGCTTCACCGTCGGGCGAGCCGAATCTGTCGCTGTAATCAATCGTCGAAGCGTTGCTCTTCGCATCAATAGTTTTTACAACATTACCCAGAATGTCGTATTGCGAATAGACTGTGACCACTCCCGTCTGATTAGCGGCGTCGGCGTACGAAGTGACAGCAGTCGGATTGCCGCGTCGTGTAAAGCTCGCGCCGTAGTTTGCCGAATCAAAACCGACAACGCTCGATCTTGAGACAAGTG
>JBJXFZ010000127.1:0-4113 GCA_046154245.1 Pyrinomonadaceae bacterium | reverse complement strand
GAAGGACTTTACCCGCCGCTTGGAGCGCTTTTTGCAAGATTACAATACCCGTCACGCATAACGGTGCCGCTATCGACCTGATAAACCGGTGTCGCCGGTTTGACGACAACCTTTCGTTTAACGACCGGCTTCTTTTTTATCACCGGCTTTTGAGCGATGCTCTCACCGACGCCAAAAACCAAAAGCATCGCAAAGATCGCCGCGATATAACTGCTATTTAATATTCGTTTCATTAAGTCCTCCTGCTAAACAGTGGGAAGGTATCACGCGACATTTGAGACTAAAACCTGTCGACAAGTTGTATAAAAACTCTCGAAGCGTTCTCAAGCGCGTATCCAGAATAACATCGCCCAGCTCCGGCAAAAATCATCACATTTTTTGAAATCGAAACCTATTGAACGTATATTCAGAACGAATCGATATTCACAAATCTCTAACTTATTACTGCCTCCGGCCTAAAAACCGGGGGCAGCGTTTTTCAGAAGAGAGGTTTAACAAGTTTGCTCAGGAGAGGAATCGTTGTAATATGCAATTAATGGCCCCGACATTTCTGCTTTTCGCATTGAATCTACTGGATGCGCTTCTGACCATCGTCTGGGTGCGGAGCGGCGTCGCGACCGAAGGCAACCAACTGATGGCGAGCTTATTGGATATCGGGAACGGACCTTTTTTGGGCGTCAAGATCGCGATCGGCGTCGTCGCGGCAGTTGTTTTGATCAGGTCGCGGCATCGTCCGCTCGCAAAATACGGCCTGGCAGTTGCTCTCGCTGTTTACATCGGTTTGATGGGCGTGCATCTTTTCACTGGCCTCGCGGCGTTTGGTTATGTCTCGAATACCCAAATTCAAGAATTTGTTAATTGGCCGTCGCAGTTCTTCGCGATGATCTTCTAGATACTTCTCTAGCGAAACATCCCGCTTTTCTTTTTCGTAACTCAATACACAACGCGACAGCTTTTTTTGCTCATCAAAAATGCTGTAAATTTATTTATTAGGAAGGCATTAATATGAAACCGCAATCTGTATATCAACTATCGGCGAGGCAGATACTGCTGCTCGCATTTTCGTCCGCATTGATCGCCGTCGGCGCGACCGCACTCATCTATAACTACGGCAAACTTACGACAACCGGCGCTGAGACCTCCGTCAATCTCGCTGAGTCCGCGCCGCTGCAAGGCATCTCCGATCCTTCAACCGTCAGCGACGAGCAGAACAGCATCGACGTTTACAAAACCGTCTCGCCGGGCGTCGCGTTCATCACGACAACGATGGTGCGACGAAGCTGGATGGGCGATCAGGAAGGCGAGGGCAGCGGTTCGGGCTCGGTGATCGACAACCAAGGCCACATACTGACGAACTATCATGTCATCGAAGGTGCGCAAAAATTGACCGTGAGCTTTGGTGGTGAGAAAACGTATACGGCAACGCTTGTCGGCGGCGACCCCGACACCGACCTGGCAGTCATCAAGCTGGATTCGGTTCCGCCGGGATTGCCGTCGGTGCCGCTCGGCGATTCGGAAAAGCTCGTTGTCGGGCAGAAGGTTCTAGCGATAGGAAATCCGTTCGGGCTCGACCGCACTTTGACGACCGGTGTGATCTCGGGTTTGCAGAGACCGATCAGGTCTCGTCGGACCTCGACCTCTCCGTCACGACCGATCGACGCCGCGATCCAGACAGATGCTTCGATCAATCCGGGTAATTCGGGCGGACCGCTGCTAGATAAGTTCGGGCGGATGATCGGCATCAATTCGCAGATACTTTCGCCATCGGGCGCGTCGGTCGGCGTCGGCTTTGCCGTGCCGGTGAATACCGCGAAGCGCGTAATTCCGCAGCTTATTCAATTCGGCGAGGTTCGTCGGCCCAAATTTGGAGCAACGCTCCCGAGCGTCGCCGATCTTAGCTCGCGTATAGAACTTCCCGTTGCTTCCGGCCTGCTTGTGTATCAGACGCAGCCCGGCGGTGCGGCCGAGCGTGCGGGTATTCGCGGAGTCCAGGCGGACGGCAGTATCGGCGACATCATCCTCTCGGCCGAGGGACAAAAGCTCAACAACCTTGACGATCTTTATCGCCTGCTCGACCGCAAACAGATCGGCGACACGGTTAACTTCGAGGTCTATCGCAGCGGCCGCACTGTCACGGTTCCCGTTCGGTTGATCGCCGCACCGCAAACGCGTCGCGTTAACGAATAATCGCTTTTGAAATTTATGATAAGGTGAGTCGAAGTCGGCTCACCTTTTTTTTTATGAAAGAGATCGGCAATTTTTACAACGAAGGATTCGGTTGGATCTGTCGTCCGTGCGACCGAGAACTAAAACCCGCGAGCGACGACGCTCGTCATTCACGCGCGTTCCGCGAAGGCGAGGCCGAAAGCAAAAATCCACAACTCGCAAACGCCGCTATAGCAAAATGGACCGACGCAACGCGCAGATTCCTAACTTGCCCGCGCTGCGGCATCACCGAACCGGTCGAAAAATCGTGAGTTTTATAAAACGCGCCCACGTTCGTGCTAGATTGTAATCAATGCTCGAACACGAACTCGAAACCGCGACCGCCCTCGCATTATCTGCCGGAAAACTGATTCTCGAGCATTACGACACCGACTTTTTAGCAGAAGAAAAACTCGGTGCGGATAATTACAGCGAGCCTGTGACGATCGCCGATCGCGAGGCCAGCACTTTGATAGTCGATGGTTTGGCAACTGAGTTTGCGGACGACGCGATCCTGTCAGAAGAAGAACCTGACGATGTCGAGCGGCGGCTTGCAACAAGTCGCGTGTGGATCATCGATCCACTCGACGGAACCGCGGGCTTTGTAAAAAAAGACGGCGACTTTAGCGTTCAGATCGGTCTCGCCATTGATGGCAAAGCAGTTCTCGGCGTCGTGTATCAGCCATTCCACGATCATCTTCTTTACGCCGTTAAGGACAACGGCGCGTTTTTAAGACAGCGGGGACAAAATCCCGTTCGTCTTCACACATCTGAACTTGCTTCGCTCTACGATCTCAAACTCGCAATGTCGCGCAATCACGCCAGTCCGCGAATGAAACGTGTCATCGAACACTTTGGTTTTGTGAAAATAATCCGTCGCGGCTCGGTCGGCTTAAAAGTTGGACTGATCGCCGAACAAGTTTGCGACATTTACATTCATCCGAGCCCGCGAACAAAACTCTGGGACACCTGCGCACCGCAGATCATTCTCGAAGAAGCCGGCGGCAAATTCACTGATCTTTTCGGCAGCGAAATGACTTACGATCGCGCTGACGTTCAAAATCACGACGGCATACTCGCCTCGAATGGAGCAATTCAAGGTGCTGCCAGAGAACATCTGCAAACTGTGCTCGCCGAATTCGGCCGAGTTCCTCATAGTTCATGATCATGATTTTTTCACGGCCTGCATAAATCCTATTGTGCTTATGCACTTGTTTATGATACAACTGCTTCTGTTCAAGTAGTTTCTCTAAGCGCACACGCTAAACTAGACAAGGAAAGAATTTCACGTGAACATATTAAGCGAAACCGCAGTGTCGCCGCGTGTCGTTGAGCAAGATTCAACGATCTTTGCCGGCAGCTACATAAACAAATTAAGCGGCGAACAGATCGAGCACGAATGTCGCCGAAAGCTCGACTCAGGCTGCAAAGAACTCACGCTCGATTTCTCACAGACAGAGATCGTCAACAGCATCGGCATCTCGATCTTGCTCGGCGTGATCGATGTCGCTGAGAAAAACGGAGCAAAAGTTGTGTTCTCTGAGATGAACGAAGACACGGTCGCGCTTTTTGACATGCTTGGGCTGACAAAGCATGTGACGATCCAATAAAAAGATGATTGAGCCGAATAACAAACTGATTCACGCCTTCGGAGCGCTGGCCGATCTCGGTCACGAGATCACGAACAAAAATAATTTTCAAGAGACGATACGAACGTCGCTGCAGTTATTGTCCGGCGCTCTTGGGATAAGGCGTGGTGCGGTCGCGCGATATTCGCGCTTTGCACACGAGCTAAATATGCTCGCCGTTCGAGCTCTCGGTGACGAATTTCCGTTGACACTCGGACTAACCACCGAGGACGAACGTCAGTTTCTCGCTGTCGGTCTTAATCCGATCGAGATCTCGCAG
>JBJXFZ010000122.1:0-2638 GCA_046154245.1 Pyrinomonadaceae bacterium | reverse complement strand
TGCCGACTACGTCAGATTCGGTTCGGGCCTCGACGTCGCCGAGCTGGTGGAACAGATCCGAACAAAACAACGTCCTCTGCGTTTCCTCAAAGAGCATCGCCGCCTCCCAGCAATGCGGCAGGTGCGGGGTCGTTATAAACCGGTACGCGTACTTACCCGTAGAAAACGTCTCGCCGTCATTTAGCCCGCGAGCCGGACGTGATGCAAAATCGTTGACGCTGACCTCGGCCCCGACGAAACTGCATACAGCCTGAGCATGCGGCGCAAGTTCAAGCCATTGGTTCAATGAACCGCACTCGTCGGCCTCAAAATGGCTAAAGCTGATCCAGCGAAGCGTTGCGGGGTCGATCACGGAGGCAACGGCCTCGCGTACCTGAGGAAATATAGACCTCATCCCCGTATGAAAAAGCAGCGGCTCATCGTCATTGACGAGAAACTGATTAAATTGCATATCACCCTCGGGAATGTAGAGCGAAAACCGGTAGACATCTGGTGCAACTTCTGAAATGTTCATTGTGTGACCTCCTTTTTTGCGCAGCAAGCTCATAGTCGATAAACTTGCCGTGCCTTAGCTCGGGCGATAACCGTCGATCAGAACGCCCCAGCCGTCCGTTGCTTCGAGTCGCAACTTGAGTAGATCGCGGTATTCATCCGAGGTGTACCAACGGTTCGCCTGTTCGAGGTTCTCGAATTCGATCAGCACCGGAAACGTCGGTTGCCAATTACCCTCCAAGGGCCGCTGCTCGCCACCGATGATCAAATAACGTCCTCGATACCTTTCGACGGTCGCAAAAACCCCGCGGCGGTATTCCTCCATCTTTGCCTCGTCATTTATTGCCGAAACGTCCAGTAAAAAATAGGCTGACATATGTGAATAGCTCCTTGATCAAATTTTCAAACCCTGTCCTCACTTGTTAGGGCGGATTGTAAGCGGCAAAAGTATCAACTATTGTCGCCAAAATTCGCGGAGGATCAATATAGGACCGACGGGAAGTAGCACGAGCTTGGTTCCTTGTATTCACCCATAGTCATCAGCGTCATCGGCATTCCCATTCTGAGACCCGCGGCAAGCGCCCATCGATGGAAGTTGGCTTGGCGTGTCGGCAGCAAAAACGACAACGGCTCGTCGAGCGCGTTTGATGCGCCGGTGAGTAGGTCGAACATGTCCCGCTCGGTCTCGGCGACGCCGTGATTCAGAGCCCAGGAGGTAACAGTCGTTGCATATGCCGTGATGCGGCCGCCGCGAACGGCGACGAACGGCGTGAAGTGCCGTAACGCGAGTTCAAGATCGCCTCGCCGCGAGATGCGATGCACACGGCTACAGAGATCGGAACATACATCTACGTCGTCCGCGTTCATTGGGCGGACTTCGGTCTGCGACGAGACTTCGCCTTTTGGTTTGCCCGTCATCATCGCCAGCGGTTCTTTGACGTCGAAGCCGAGCGATGCGTATAGCGACATCGAACGCGTGTTGAACGCCGCCTGTACCAGACGGATGCCAATTGCGTCGCGTCCCCGGTCGATGACCGCCTGCATAAGCCTGCGGCCGATGCCCGTCGCCTGAACGCTCGGATCGACTGTGATCGGGCCGACGCCCCGGATGGGGTCGTACTCGGTCAGAAAGTTTGAACCGACGAACTGACCGTCAATTTCGGCGGCGAAGCCCGCGATCTTAGGATGAGCGAGCCACATATTTGCAAAGCCGGTTGCCACTTCAACCGAAGGAAAGTCGGGTTCAAAACCGTGCGCCGTTGATACGCCTGCGAACGCCTCATAAATTATCTTCCCCGCGGCAGCCGCCTCGTCGCTCCGAATATCACGAATATCGATGTTCATTATCTACCTCCGAAGTGCAAAAGAATTGCCTCAGTACGTATGGCGAGAAGGCCGCTCGAAAAGTAGCAGGCGGCGAAGTCTTATTGAAATTTGTATTGTGCAGGTCCTAGGGTAGGGCTTTGTGAAGGGCTGTAATGTAGATAACTTTGCCGCCTGGCTATCTGCGAACGACGTATGTCGCTCCCACCAGGTAATGCGAAAAATTAAAGAGATAAGTATCATCGGTTGAAAACTATTTTTTACCGCAAATAAACTCAGATGACGCAGATATGAAAATTATTTCTGATCTGCGTCATCCGCCTTTATCTGCGGCAAATTATCTTTGGCGCGAGCCCTTACTCACGTGCGGGCTACGGACACAATCGCGCCGAGGATCGCCTGCGCGGCTTGTTCGATCACCGCGGAGATGATGTCGTCGCCGTCGGATTTTGCCTTTGTCTTAAACTGCTTAGCGAGTGCGGCGGAACCGTCGGCAGCCGATAGCAACTTTAGATCGAGTGTGAGCTCGTCCTTCGCCTTGACGTTGCTGCTGAGTGACGCTGCGGTTGCGATCGCGGTTGACGCAACTCGTCGTGCGGCAACGCCGGCGTTACTGCCCATCGGGATTGCCGAGCTAAGCATCGGTGCAACGGACTTGAACATTCCAAATCCGCCGCCTCCACCTTTCTTGTGGGCCGTCGTTGCGTTTAGTATGAAGTCGCACTCTTTCTGCTTGGCTTCGTTTGCCTGTGCCGCAGCGAGTTTTGCCTCAAGCGGGACGATCTCGACATTTGTGCCTTTTAGGTATTCGCCGAGTGTGTTT
>JBJXFZ010000019.1:0-27745 GCA_046154245.1 Pyrinomonadaceae bacterium | reverse complement strand
CGGCGACAGATTCATGTCGATCAGGATTCTCACGCGACTGCAAGTGGAAGTTCGATCTCCTCAACCCGCCATGCCGCGTAAACGAGCGCCTCGCGAATATCCTCCTCTTCAAGATAGGGATATGCCTTTAGAATCTCAGTGAACGAATGTCCGGCAGCCACCAGGCCGACGATCGTGCCGACCGTCACGCGCAGACCGCGAATGCAGGGTTTTCCGCCCATGACGTTCAGATCAAATGTAATCCTCTCTAAGCCCATTTGTTTCTCTCCAACTCATACTATGCCGCAACTTCCTCAACCCGATTATACACAGTATCTCTCTCCACAGCCTCGAAGCCGGCGCGTTCGATCATTTCGATGATCTCTTGTTTTGTCATTTTTACTTCGCCCTCGGCGGCGTAGGCGTGAGTGAGTTCGCCGCCGTCGGTGATGGTGCCGTCGAGGTCGTTGGCGCCAAAGTGGAGGGCGGTCTGGGCGGTGGCTTTGCCGAGCATGACCCAGTAGGCCTTTATGTGGTCAAAATTGTCGAGCATCAGGCGCGAGACGGCGATGGTTTTGAGATTATCTACGGCGTCGGGGCCGGGAAGACTGTCGAGCGCGGTGCCCGGCGGATAAAAGGCGAGCGGGATAAAGCACTGAAAGCCGCCTGTCTTGTCCTGCTGTTCGCGAAGCCGGACGAGGTGGTCGATGCGGTCCTCGACAGTCTCGATGTGACCGTAGAGCATTGTGGCGTTTGTTTTGAGGCCGGCGTTATGGACCTTGCCGGCAAGCTCGAGCCAGCGTTCCGCGTTGCACTTGTGGTCGCAGATGATCGAACGCGTCGGTTCGGCAAAGATCTCTGCGCCGCCGCCGGGACACGAGTCCATTCCGGCGGCTTTCAGTTTTTTGATCAGCCCTTCGTCCGTCATCTTGTAAAAGCGCGCCATAAAATCAAGCTCGACCATCGTCAACGCCTTGAGGTGCAGCTTTGGAAATTCCCGCTTTAACGACGAGAAAAGATCGGTGTAATACTCGAACGGCAGCTTGCTGTTCAAACCGCCGACGATGTGCAGTTCGGTCGCGCCTTCATTGACCGCGTTGCGCGCGATCTCAATGCCCTCTTCGACGGAATGCGTGTATGCGTCGTCCTGACGCGCACGTCGATAAAACCCGCAAAACTTACAATCCGCGACGCAGATGTTCGTGTGATTAAAATGTCGGTTGACGTTGTAATACGTCACGAGGCCGTGCTTGCGGCGACGGACCGTGTCGGCCAGTTTCCCGAGCGCGTTTAGGTCGGAAGTCGCGTAAAGCGCAAGCCCGTCGTCAAATGTCAGACGTTCGCCGTCCTCGATCTTGTCGGAAATGTCTATGAGATTTGGGTCAAATGAAAACTGCATTGTTAACGTGATTCTAACAATTTTCTCAGGCTTTTAGCGAGATAGCGTGCGGAGCGTGCGGTGAGAATGTTAGCTACAGGCGGAGTCCCGATTCGTCGGGACGGAACCTGTAGTCATCGACGTAGTGATGAGGCGAGCATGTGTAACATGCGACAGAGTCCACGGTGATTGTGTCGCGTGTAAACACGCTTTTGACAATTCCTCTAATTGTCTACACGTTCCGCCTTCGGCTCCACGTGTAGCTAAACCTATTTCGCCTGCAACGCAGGCTTGTGATATTCAAGCCGATCCTATTTCGCTATAATCCAGCTTATGAAATTCGGACAGGTCGCAAATCCCGACGAGGTCGATTTTACGCTTCCGGCGGACCACGCGGACACGAAACGCGTCCTAAAAAAGGGCGGCGGCAAGGATTTTGAAGTATGCGTCGGCTGCGCAAAATGGAACAGCAAGGACCTGAAGGGTTTCTATCCAAAGGGCGTCAAGGCAAAGGACGAGCTACATTATTACTCGACACAGTTCAACTGCATCGAACTAAACGCCACATTCTACAAGCGGTATTGGGAAAAAAACTACACCGCCTGGCGCGAGGGCACGGCCGACGGGTTTAAGTTCTTTCCAAAATTCAATCAGGGCGTAACGCATTACGCACGACTAAAAGGCACAGAGGAGCGCGTCGAGCAGTTTGTCGAGAATGTCGCGTTTCTCAAAGAAAAGCTTGGCATGGTTTTTCTACAGATGCACGACAATTTCGGGCCGAAGGATTTTGACCGCGTCGAGGAGTTTGTCGGTAAGTGGACGTACGACGTGCCGATCGCGATGGAGTTTCGGCAGACGGGATGGCACACCGACCCGAATGTCTCGGCCCAACTCTACAACCTGCTTGAGTCGCGCGGCATTACGAACATCCTCGTCGATACCGCCGGCCGCCGCGATCTTATGCACATGCGGCTCACCACGCCGACGGCGTTTATCCGCTGGGTCGGAGCAAACGACCCAGAGTCCGATCGGGTGCGGCTCGACGAATGGGTGACGCGGATCGCGAAGTGGAAAAAACAAGGCCTCGAGAAACTGAACTTCTTTGTCCATCAAAACGTCGAGCTAGAATCGCCGCTGCTCTCGGCGCACTTTATTGAAAAGCTCAATAAAAAGGTCGGAACGAATCTTCACATTCCCAAAACAGTCTAGAGAGGATGGTAAAGCTCTTTCGCACAGATGCCGAGAACGAAGATTTTCGAGAGCTGGTTGCAATGCTCGACGAGGAGTTAAAACTCCGCGACGGCGAGGATCATTATTTTTTTGCGCAATTTAACAAGCTCGCCGGCCTATCGGGCGTTGTCGTTGCGTACGATGGTCAAAGAGCGGTCGGCTGCGGGGCGTTCAAGCCGTTTGAGCACCACGAGGCTGAGATAAAACGCATGTTTGTCCGCGTGGAAGATCGCGGCCGGCGAATAGCGGCGCAAATTCTCGCCGAGCTTGAGAGCTGGGCTCGCGAGATCGGCTCTGTAGCATGCGTTCTCGAGACGGGTTTCAAACAGCCCGAGGCGATCGCGCTATACACGCGTTCGGGCTACGAGGTGATACCAAATTACGGCCAGTACGCCGACGTCGGGAACAGCGTGTGTATGCGGAAAGAGATCATTTGAGAAACACTGCCCCGCCAAAGGTTGCGAGCAAGATCACACTTACAAACGCGTTCGTCGTGAAGAACGCCGCATTCATGCGCGACAGGTCGTCGGCACGCACGAGCGTGTGTTGATAGACGAGAAGCACGCCGACTGCACCGACGCCGACAAGGGCAAGCCAGCCGAGACCGGTGACGAGATATAGCAGAACTAGCACAATAAAGGCCTGAAAGTGGAACAGCCGCGCGATCCACAACGCGCGCATTATGCCAAAACGCGCCGGTATCGACCGCAGACCTGCGGCTCGATCAAATTCGTAATCCTGACACGCATATAAAACGTCAAACCCCGCCGTCCACATCATGACGAGTAAACTCAATAAGATCGGCTCGACATCGACCAGATTGCCGCGGACCGCGATCCACGCGGCCGATGGCGAGATCGATAGCGCGATGCCGAGCAGCACGTGGGCGAGAGACGTAAACCGTTTTGCGTAGCTATAGCCGAGCACAAAGAGCAAGGCGACCGGCGAGAGAGCGAACGTCAACCAATTGAGCAGATACGACGCAAGCACAAAAACCGCGATCGAAACGTACAGAAAAGCCCAGGCAAACGGAAGCGACAATTTACCGGTTGGGAGTTCGCGCGTGCGCGTGCGCGGATTTTGGGCGTCGATATCGCGGTCGGCGATGCGGTTAAATGTCATCGCGGCCGAGCGTGCCCCGAACATCGCAACCGTGATCCACAAAACTTGCCACCAACTTGGCAAACCGTCCGCCGCGAGTATCGCCCCCAGGAACGCAAACGGCAGGGCGAACAGCGTGTGCTCGAACTTGATCATCCCGAGCGTGGTCCAAAGCTTTTCCAAAATCGAATTCATTCAAAAATGATTACTGCATCGACTTACCGCCGGTTCGTGCGGTTTGCAAGCGCAGGGCCTGTCGCCGAACGGCGTCCGAGACGTTGCGATTTTTTGTGAGTGCAACGAGATCCCGCAACTGGAGCCGCGTCAGCATCGTTATCACGTTTGCGAGCGGGGTGCGCGGATTTTTTACGAGGTTGTGCATGATCGTGTAGCTGCGCGACCACTGTCGGTTTGTAGCGAGTTGTCGCAAAATTTCCTCCGACATCGATCGCATCGCCGAGATTCCCTCGACCTCTTGCTCGCTTATGCGTGGGTTGTTTACAACCGCGCTCGATACGAGCTTGTTCGGGTCGCGGATCAAAATGTTGCGAGCCTCGCGGTCGCCCTTCATCGCCATCTTGACTCGATCCTTGACGCCCATCTTCATAATGCGATTGATCATGGCAATGCGTTCGCCGCCGATCTCTTCGCCTTCGGCATTTAGCTCGCCGAGGATCTTGCCGATGGTCGCCTGCCGCTGCTCTTCGGTCTCCTCGTAGATCTCCTCGATGAACTCAAGCGCGAGCCACGAGTCGTCGGTCTCACGATCAGGAACCTCGATGTGCTGTGCAAGCAGGATCGCGTCCTCCTCAGAGAGGCCAGATTCGGCAAAGCTCGATTGCTCAAAAAACTCCGCCGCCGCCTCGTTGCCTTGCGCTCGCAGCTCGTTTGCGATCTGCTCGGCGCCGCGTTCCTTTTCAAAGAACTCGCGCTTTATCTCGCTCGCGCGACGCTCGGCCTCAGCCGTGCGATTTGAATTACTCAGGATCGCGTCGATGATCGACGGGTTTTGGATCAGAAGCTGCTGATTTTGCGAGAGACGTTCGAGCAGCTCGCTATTTTCCGTCTTTGCCGCAAAGTTGGCGATAGCCGCGGGGGGCGTCTTTGTGTTTGTGATTATTGATTCGTGAATCGACGACGGCAGCTCCACTCGTCCCGCAAAATACGATAACACCGTCGGCGCGACGTCCGGCGAGTTCATCGTCTGCTCAAGCTCCGTTGCACTTTGCGAATCGAGCGTGTCGCCGGCGTTCGACTTCAGCTCGGGATCGTCACTCCGATACAGCGCAACGAGCACCTCGAGTAGATCGGCCTGAGCGAGCGGCAAGATGCCGCGCGAAGCCGCAACCTGCGCAGGGCGCGGAGCCGTGCCTTTGACAATCGCCCTGACAACCGGATTTGTAGACGAGATCTCTAACGCCATTTACAATTGGGAATCGCTCATTAATTAGAAGTATAGATAAATCTTGCGGTCAGAGCGATTACGAGCTGCATAAAAATGTTTATAATAAGACTGTCCGCTTTTCGCTGGCAAGACTCTATCCAAAGAGACCGCATTTATACATGATCAAAGACGATTTACTTAAACTCATTTCTGAAAAACGTGCGCGCATCGGCGTCATTGGCCTCGGCTACGTCGGGCTGCCTCTGATCGTCGAATTTGCCCAAAAGAACTTCGACTGCATCGGCTTCGAAGTCGATGAAACGAAAACCGCAGAAATAAACGCCGGCCGTTCATACATTGTCGATGTCACGAGCGAAAACGTCAAAAAGTGCGTCGACGCGGGCAAACTGACCGCGACAACCAACTTTAGCAAGTTGGGCGATTGTGACGTGATCATCATCTGCGTCCCGACCCCGCTTCGCAAGACAAAGGACCCGGACATGTCTTACATTCTGACTGCCGGCGGCGAGATCCAAAAGTATATGCGCGTCGGCCAGTTGGTCATTCTTGAGTCGACAACTTACCCGGGCACAACTGACGAAGTTCTGCAGCCTATGTTCGAGGAGAAAGGTTTCAAAATAGACGAAGATTTCCTTCTCGCCTTCTCGCCCGAGCGGGTCGATCCGGGCAATCCGCAGTATCAAACGCACAACATCCCGAAAGTGGTCGGCGGCGTGTCGGCAGACTCAGGCGAGGTTGCCACCGCATTGTATAGCCAGATCGTTGACTCGGTTTTCCCCGTCTCGTCGGCCCGCGTAGCCGAGGCGGCAAAACTATGGGAAAACACTTTTCGTGCAATAAACATCGGAATGGCAAACGAGATGGCAAAAGTGTGCAACGCGCTTGGCATCGACAGTTGGGAGGTTGTTGAGGCGGCGGCGACAAAACCGTTTGGCTTTATGCCATTCTTTCCCGGACCCGGCATCGGCGGCCACTGCATTCCGCTCGACCCGCACTATTTGTCGTGGAAGGCGCGTCAGCACGGATTCGATTCGCAATTTATCAGCTTAGCGGAGCAGATAAATTCAACGATGCCGAATTACGTTGTCGAACTTGCAACCGAAGCTCTGAATAAAGATAAAAAAGCCGTCAACGGTTCGAAGATATTGATTCTTGGCGTCGCATATAAGAAAAACATCGACGACATGCGCGAGTCGCCGGCTCTGTCGATCATCGACCTGCTGCGTGCCGACGGCGCCGACGTCGTTTATCACGATCCGTTTGTCGCTCAGGTAACGTTCGATCACGCATACACGATCGGCGACGGCGAACCGCTCTACAACAGTGAGCTATCTGACGACCTGATCTCGTCGGCGGACTGTGTGATCATCTGCACCGAGCACTCGAATGTCGATTACGAGCGCGTCTGTAAACTAGCCTCGCTCGTCGTCGATACACGGAACGCGTTGTCGAATGACACGCGTAACGGAAGTAAGGCGAGGATTGTCAGGCTGTAGAGGCATAGGCTGAAAGCCCGCAGTGCGGCCTAAAAATTAATGCTCAAGATTCTACTCATCGCCGGCGCTCGGCCAAATTTTATGAAAGTCGCGCCGATCTACGCCGAAATGAAGCGGCGCGGGCCTGAGTTCGCGCCCGTGATCGTCCACACCGGGCAACATTACGACGCGGCGATGTCGGACGCGTTCTTTGACGACCTTGGCATGCCAAAGCCCGATATTCACCTCGGCGTCGGTTCGGGCAGCCATGCGGTTCAAACGGCGAAGATAATGACAGAATTCGAGCCCGTCGTGCTGAGCGAAAAGCCCGATTGGGTCTTGGTCGTTGGCGATGTGAATTCGACCATCGCGTGCGCGCTCGTGTGCGCGAAAGCCGGAGTTCGTGTCGCCCACGTTGAAGCCGGGCTTCGCTCGCGTGACCGCACAATGCCCGAAGAGATCAACCGGATCTTGACCGATGCAATCTCCGATCTGCTTTTTACAACCTCGCAGGACGCCGACGAAAACTTAAAGAACGAGGGAATTCCGGCCGAGAAGATCCGCTTTGTCGGCAACGTGATGATCGACTCGCTGCTCGATCATCTTAAGCTTGCCGAGGCATCGAATGTGCGAAATGAGTTAGGCGTTGACGGCCAAGGCTACGCCGTGTTGACGCTGCACCGCCCGTCGAACGTCGATGACAAAGCGGTTTTTGCCGGCATCCTGGATGCGCTGCTGTCGATCGCAGAAAGTCTGCCGATCATCTTCCCCGTTCATCCGCGCTCCCGCTCGCGTATTGACGAATTTGGCTTTGCCGAGAGGATCGAAAACTCAAACATCAAGCTCATCGAGCCGCTCGGCTATCTCGACTTTATGAGGCTCTACAGCGGTGCAAAACTGGTTCTTACGGATTCGGGCGGCTTGCAGGAGGAGACGACGGTGCTAGGCATTCCGTGCTTAACGCTGCGTCACAGCACGGAGCGTCCAATAACGATCGAGCTTGGTACAAATGTTCTCGTCGGAACCGACGCTGAAAAGATCAAACAAGCAGCGAGCGAGGCTCTCGACCGCGAAGCCGCAAAAGGCGCAAAGATCCCGCCGCTTTGGGATGGAAAAACGGCGGGACGGATTTGCGACGAACTCACAAAAAATTAGCCACAAAAAGCACAAAAAACACAAATCAAGAGACTCTCCTGTTTGTGTATTTTGTGCATTTTGCGGCTATTTATTCGATTCAACCGGATAACCTAAATTTCTCCACGCCGTCGGGCCGCCGAGCATCGCGTATGTTCCGGGTATCCCTGCCTGATTCATCTTGAGTGCCAAACTGGCACTCGAATTCTCAGCCGCTCAGGAACAGTAAACAATGATCTTCTTGCCCTTTGGCAGCTTGTCAAACTCGCCAGCCGAGGCGCTCGCAATATTTATCGCTCCGGGCAGTTTCTCCGCGTCAAAGTCAGCCTTACTCCGACTATCCACCAAAATTGCTTTTCCGGCATCAACTTCCTTCTTGGCGTCGGCGGCCGAAATGCGCGGCACAGCCGCCTCGTTGTCGTATTTTACGTGTTCAAGTTGTGCGGTTTTGCATGCCGCGATGAACGCGATCATGACCACCGAAAAAACTGCGATCTTATTTTTCACCAAATCCCTCCAAAACTTCATCTGCGTGATTTTTTACGTCAACCTTGTCAAAAATTTTCGCGATCTTGCCGTTCTCGTCGATCAAAAATGTCGTGCGCTGAATGCCCATATACTTTTTGCCGTACATCGATTTCTCGACCCACACGCCGTACTTTTCGACGACCTCTTTTTCGGTGTCGGCGACCAGCGTCATCGGCAGGTCGTATTTTGAGATGAACTTTTGATGCGCCTTTTCGCTATCGGTCGAAACGCCGATGACCTCAATTTTCTTCTTATCGAATTTGCCGCTCGAATCCCGGAGCGAACATGCCTCGGCCGTTCAGCCAGGCGTGTCGTCCTTTGGATAGAACCAAAGAACGACGCGCTTTCCCTTAAAATCCTTTAACTTAACAGGATTGCCATCCTGATCCTTCGACGCAAAATCAGGGGCCTTGTCTCCAACTTTTAGCATTGTCAGATTGTAACTTATTTTATTTGCAGGTCGAAAGGCAGCAGCAACATCGCCTCACCGCGTTCCATTCTCTCGAACAAGGCGACGTATTTAAAAGCCCGTCGAACGTCGGCCGGCAGCGACTCAAGGATCGCGGCTCGTGTCTTTTCTTCAGCCGTAACCGATGAATCTTCGCTCTCAAAAAACGTCTCAAAAAATGGTTTTGGTTCGGGAAACACGACTCGGCGGGCGTCTATATCTGCCGGCAGGCCGGCGAGTTCCTTCGCGACCGAGATCGCTTTCTCAAGACCGCCAAAATCGTCGATAAGACCATTCGCCTTGGCCTGTGTGCCGGTCCAAACACGGCCCTGGCCGATCGCATTGACCTCCTCGGCAGACTTGTTGCGTCCCTTTGCGACCTTTGGCAAAAAGTCGTCGAAGTAGATGCTGTTTGTCAGCTCGACCATCTTCGCACGCTCGTCCGGTGTCCATTTTTCGGTTTCGCGAAACAAGCCGGCGTTCTTGCCGCGCATCACATATTCGTTTGTAATTCCGAGCCAATCGTAAAGCCCTTTGACGACGGGTTTGCCCATAAACACCCCGATCGAACCTGTCACGGTCGAGGGCTCGGCGATGATCTTATTAGCATTACAAGCGATGTAATAGCCGCCCGACGCCGCGACGTCGCTCATTGAGACGACAACCGGTTTCTTCTCTTTCGCGTTCTCGATCGCTCGCCACATCAGATCGGATGCGAGAGCCGAACCACCGGGCGAATCGACCCGCAGGACGATGGCCTTGATGGATTTGTCGGCCGCGGCGTCGTTCACAGCAGAGACGACCGTGTCTGAGCCGACCATTTCGCCACCAAACCCGCTGCTCGAGCGGCCCGTATTTATCGCACCTGAGGCAAAAATAACTGCGACTCTTTCGCCGTTATTCAGCCCCAAACTATCCGACGGGATCTCGCGATAATCGCCGCTGCGAATGGTGCGCAGCTTGTCGTCGGTTTTGTAACCGAGGGCGGTCTTGAATTCTTTATCGATCTGATCGGGGAAAAGCGCGTCGTCGATGAGGCCGAGATTTTTGGCCTGAGTGGCGTTGTACGGAGCGTTGTCGATCATCGCCTTAACGTCCTCGACCGACTTTTTTCGTGACTCGGCTATACCGTTTGCGTAGCGAGTAAAGTATTCATCCAAAAGGGCGTTGATGACCTCACGCTGGCCTTCGCCCATTTCTTTTTTTGTGTATCTGTCGGGTGCGTTCTTGTACTTTGGCCCGATCTGGATCACATCCATCTCGATGCCGAGCTTGTCGAGTGAGCCCTTGTAAAACATCGCTTCGGCGGCAAAACCGTTGATAAAGATCTCACCCGCGGGCGGCAGAAAGATCTTGTCTGCTGCGGTCGCGATGTAGTATTCGCGGTTCGTGCCCATCTCCATGTATGCGTAAACTGGCTTGCCCGACGATCTAAAATCTTTGATCGCATCACGCAGTTCGTCGGACTTTGCCCATCCGATGTTCGGAAAATCGATATCGAGCTTGACGGCGGCGATACGGTTATCGACCTTTGCCTTACGAAGCTGTGTGAGTAAACCTGTGAAAGACTGCGGCTGTTTTACGCCAAACGCCTTTGCCAGCGGCTCTTCGGGAATGTAGTCCGGTAACTCACCGGAAACATTGAGGACAAGCACGCTGTTGCTTGCCACGCTCGGCTGATTCATCGTGCTCGAAAGATAGATAAGCCCGACGACGCCGACGATCAGAAAGAGAGCGAAAATGCCGCCCAAAATTAGTAAGACCTTTGATGTTTTTGAAAGTGCCATTGATTATGATCTGCTCCGGGATCGGATAGGTAAGTATAGACCTAACGATCTTGTAAATTCACTAATCTGTTACGTCCGCTGCATCTGCAAAGTTTATCAAACTCGAAACGGTCGCGGAATCGCTTTTTGTGGCTTTGCCGCGGGTAGGTTATATTGAGTTTTTATGGCAAAGAAAGGCTCGATACTGATCTGCGATGACGAAGAGATAATGCGCGACGTGCTCGAGACGATCCTCTCCGGCGTTGGGTATAAGGTCGAGCTTGCAAAAACTGGGGAAGAAGCGGTCGAGGCCTACTCGGCAAAACCGTTTGACGTCGTGCTGATGGACGTCTCGATGCCCGGCATGGGCGGCCTGACCGCACTCGAGGAGTTGATTAAGCTCGACGCCGAGGCAGTCGTGCTGATGGTCACGGCGTACGCGACATTCGACACGGCGATCTCTGCGTGGGAAAAAGGCGCGTTCGGGGTGGTGCGTAAACCGTTCAAAAATGAGCAGATACTCGCGCTCGTCGCAAAAGGTATTCGCAAGCGCCGTAAAGAAGAAGAAAGAGTAACTCTGCGCTCGGCGATGGTGCGCTCGGTCAATCGCGAAGGTTTCATCGGCCGCTCCGAAGTAATGGAGAACGTCTTTCGCCTCGTCGAACGGGTCGCCCCGGCTCGCTCGACCGTGCTCATAACCGGCGAGAGCGGCACCGGCAAAGAGCTTGTCGCCAAAGCAATCCACGAAGCGAGTCCGCGTGTTGCACAGCCGTTCGTCGTCGTAAATTGCTCGAATATTCCGTCAGATCTGCTCGAATCCGAGCTTTTTGGCCACACAAGAGGAGCATTTACCGGAGCGGTCGCCGCGAAAAAAGGTTTGTTTGAAGTCGCCGACACCGGCTCGATCTTTCTCGACGAGATCGGCGATCTGCGGCCCGAAACTCAAGTGCGGCTGCTCCGCGTTATTCAGGAACGTGAATTCACGCCCGTCGGCGACACCACACCCGTCAAGGTCGATGTCCGCATCATCGCTGCGACAAACGTCGATCTCAAAGAGGCTGTTCGCAACGGCACATTTCGCGAAGACCTTTATTTCCGCCTGTCAGTCGTGCCGCTCGAACTTCCGCCATTGCGTGAGCGTCGCGAGGATATTCTGCCACTGACCAAGCACTTCATCCGCAAATACGCCGAAGAAAACGCCCGCGAAATCAGCGAAAACCTCAGCCCGGAAGTCCTTTCCCTTCTCGAAAACTACAACTACCCCGGCAATGTCCGCGAACTCGAAAACATCATCGAGCGCGCCATCGTCATCGCCCCGACAAACGAGATCACCGCCGACTGCCTCCGCCCCGAAGTCCGCGACCCCGAACTCGCCCTAAAAATGATGGCCGAAACCGCCGGCATCTCAACCGACATCGACCTCGCCCGCGGCATAAACTTCTACGACGAAGTCAAAAAATTCGAGATCGACCTCATCCGCCGCGCCCTCGACCAAACCGCCGGCCACCAATCGCGCGCCGCCCGTCTGCTGGGTCTCAACGCGACAACTCTTAATTCGAAGATCAAGAGTTACAACATCCAAACCCGTCTCTGAAAACCGAATTTTCGGATTTTGTCCATTAATCCTCACCTGCGGGGACTTCAATACTGTTCAACATGGTTTGGCGAAGCATTTTCTGTCAGTCGCGCATCTGACATTGCAGCTATAACCTGTATATATAGAACACTAAGGCTTGAAGAAAGCCTTTGCATCGATGTCCGCACAAGAATTTGAGCAAGATGGCATAATTCTTGCAATTCTTTATATTTATCTACAAAATAGATATACACACCAGCACATTTTTAGGAGGAAAAATGAGAAAGTTCACTAATTTTTTGTTAGCCGGTCTATTGCTCTTATTGGCGCAGGCGGCTATTCAAGCACAAACAACCGGGTCACTCTCCGGCTCTGTTTCTGATCCAAACGGTGCGGCGGTCATCGGTGCCACCGTCACTTTGAAAAATAATGCTACCGGCGAAGGTCGTACAACCACGACCAACGACAGAGGTACCTTTGCTTTTAGTAACCTGAATCCGGGCCTGTACTCGGTCACGGTCGAAAACACTGGTTTTAAGAAGTCCTTGGCTTCGGACATCGCCGTGTCGGTCTCTAACGAAGCGCAGTTGTCCATTACCCTTGAGGTAGGGCTTGCAAATGAAACCGTTACGGTTACGTCGGCTCAGGATGTCATTAATACTTCGAGCCCCAGTCTTACAAATGTCATTGATACCAGACAGGTGCGTGACCTGCCCTTGCCGACAAGAAATCCTTTGGACCTGGCGGCACTGCAAGCAGGAATTGCTGTAACTGGCACCGACACGCGCGGCTCGTCCGTAGGCGGCCTTCGTCAGACAGCCGTCAATGTTACGCAGGATGGCATCAACGCAATGGACAACTTTGTTAAGACCAGTTCGTTCTTTGCGATCAGTGCCCCGTCGCTCAATTCAACCGCTGAGTTCAGTATAACGACCGGCACTGTCGGCTCGGAGGCTGGACGAGGCGCCGCTCAGGTAAATTTGGTGACCAAGGGCGGATCCAACGATTTTCATGGCGGCATATTTTATTTGCATCGCAACGATGCCCTTAATGCGAATTCGTTTTTTAGTAACTCGTCGGGCACAAACGCGACGACCGGGCTGCCTGTTTCGCCACGAGCAAGACAGCGTCAGCATTTCTTTGGCTTTGACATCGGCGGACCGGTTCACTTTCTCGGGTTTGGCGAGGGCAAACCGGCTCATTGGAGTGGCAAGGACAAAGCTTTCTTCTTCTTTTCGTATGAAGGCTTTCGCGAGAATTTCTCGGCCACGCGAAATCGCACGGTTTTAACACCCTCAGCCCGTACCGGATTGTTCAGCTATACACGAACCTGCCCTAATCCACCTGGGGCCTGCGTGCCAGGAGTAGAAACCGTCAATTTGCTCGCGATCGGCAATGTAGCAGCTCTCAACCCGATCACAATGGCCCTCATCAATTCGACGCCGCTGCCAAATAACACCTTGGTCGGTGACGGGTTTAATACGGCAGGGCATCAGTTCGGTGTCAGCGGATCGGACGTTAACGACAAGTATGTAGGCCGTTACGACCATCAGTTGGTAAAGGACACTCGAGCTGGCTCACACAAATTTGAGTTCGTATATAACAGGGCAACATTCTCGCTCAATCCGGACACCTTCAACGGTCTCGAAGCCCCATTTCCAGGCGGTATCAACGCATTTCAGTCGTCCGTCAGGCAGTTGGTTACGGGAGCACTCGTTTCGACGTTCGGCAGCAGCATGACCAATGTGTTCCGGTATGGACGTCAGTGGGCTCCGGTCGCATTTCAGCGTGACTCAAATGCGGCTGCTCCATATACGGTTTTTTCCGGCATAACCAATCCCGAGAACCAGTTCCAATCGCAGGGCCGCGAGACGATTGTTGATCAGTATTCTAATAATTTCTCCGTCACAAAGGGAGCACATCTTTTCCGGATCGGTGGAGATTATCAGAAGGTCTTTGCCGATACTTTTAACGATGCGGGCATCAATCCGGCGATCACGCTGGGCACAAATACCGCTAACGGCAGCGGAATTCTTTTGGGCGAATTACCCTTCGGAACCACTGCTAACTTGACTGCGGCGACATCTGTATACTCCAACATTGTCGGGAATCTCGCCTCGGCGGCCGCCACTTTTAATGTAACAAGCGCGTCGTCTGGGTTCGTCTCGGGAGCAACCCGGTCAAGGATCTTTGAGCAAAAGTTGTTCTCGGTCTATGGCCAGGACCAATGGCGCTTTAAGAGCAATGTTACGCTCAATATCGGGATGCGTTGGGAATTTCAGGCCGTGCCGACGATACCAAATGGTTTAGCGATACAGCCTAAAGCTTCAGACATATTTGGCGTCTCTGGCTTTGGGAATCTTTTTAGACCAAACGCACCGGCCGGACCGCCGCCGCCTGTAGCCACCCAGAATTTTGTCAGCGGCACAACGGGTATTCCGCTCTATAACAATGATTGGAATAACTTTGCACCATTCATTGGTCTGGCATATTCGCCGGACTTTAAGAGTGGATTGCTCCGCACGCTATTTGGTGAGTCGGGCAAAAGCTCAATCAGGCTTGGCTACTCGATCAGCTACCTTCAGGATGGCTTTACTGTTATCAGTAACGCACTGGGAACTGGCACAACTAATCCCGGCCTGATCCAGACAGCGGCCAATACAACGCCTGTGGGCGTGCTGACCGGAGCGGGTGTTCCTCTGACAACACCGACGTTTGCGATCCCGATCTCGGACAAGACGAATTTCGATATCAACCCGGGCAACGGACTGTGGGCTATCGATCCGGACCTACGGGTCCCATATGTGCAGCAGTGGAATGCGGGTTATGAGCGCGAGATATTCGCAAACACCGCGCTCGAAGTCCGTTATGTCGGCAACCGCGCTACTAAGGTCTGGCGTGCGGTGGACTTTAACGAGGTCAATATCTTTGAGAATGGCTTCCTAAACGAGTTCCTCAACGCCCAACGTAACTACAATCTGTACGTGGCCGCAAACCCAAACTGTGCCCTTACCGGCGGAGTAGGCAATCCATGCAGATTCGGTAACTCAGGACTGGCCGGACAGGTCAACTTGCCTATAATGTCGACGTTCTTTACCGGGCTGACTGCTACTAGCGCAAATGGATTTGCTAGTTCTACGTTTATCGGTAACCTAACGGGCAACAACGTTGCCACGTTTGCGTCAACACTGGCATTCAGTAATACGTACAAGGCAAACCGGCAGAACGCGGCGCTGGGAATTCCGGCCAATTTCTTTGTTGCAAACCCAAATGCAGCGTTTGCGCGGCTGCTCGGCAATGATTCGATGTCCAACTATCATTCATTGCAGGTCGAGCTTCGCCGACGGTTTTCGAATGGTTTGCAGTTTCAGGCCGACTATACGTTTAGCAAATCCTTAACCGACGCAGCGGATGCTTCAGGCAATAACCAAAGCGATTTGGTTAGCTTCCGTACCCTGCGTGACAAGGGCCTTGATTATCGCCGGTCAAATCAAGATCAAACCCACAGGTTTGTCGCGAATGCGATATATGAGCTTCCGTTTGGTAGGGGCCGCACGTTCCTATCAGGTGCAAACGGACTTGTTGACAGAATTGTCGGTGGTTGGACTCTTGGCGGAATCGTCACATGGGCGACAAGGCCTCCGTTCTTTATCAATGCGGGCAGAACGACTTTCAACAGCTTTAACTCGGCAAATAACCCTGCACAGTTGTTGGGAATCACTTTCGAGGAGTTTAAGAAGAACATTGGTGTTTTCAGAAGACCGGAGGGGATTTACTTTATCAACCCGGACTTACTGAACATAACAACTAACACGACCACGGGGCGATTTGTGAGTTCGACGTTGAAACCCGGCCTGCTCGGTGCCCCGGCACCTGGCACGTTTGGCAACTTCCCGCTGAACAGTCTCAACGGTCCGAATTTCTTTAACGTGGATATGAGCCTCGTAAAGAGAATACCGGTTACGGAAACTGTTCGGTTAGAACTCAAAACGACGCTTATCAATGCGCTTAACCATCCGAGTTTCGTTTATAACGGAAACGCTTTTGACTCAACCAGTTTTGGGTTGATCACTAGTCAGAGTGGCAGCCAGCGCATCATTCACTTTACCGGCAGTGTAAGGTTTTAGGCCGTTGGACCTCGCCTGCCCCAGCGAGGGTTAAAGTGATTTGTTACTTTTGGCGGCGTTGTCGGGAAACCGGCAACGCCTTTTTCATGTCGCCGGTAGGACGAAATTTGGATTTGACGGTTCGGTCGGAAGGAGAAACCTCATGAGTTCGCAATCAAGTTACAAGGTATGCCGATTAATTCTACAGGTTGGTTTTTTGTCGTTGTGTTTTGCCGTATCTACGTCGGCGCAGATCCTGTCCAGTGGACCAGGGTCGTCCGACTCAGGATTGGGCGGAACTAATACGATCGCAGGGACAATTCTTAGTCCATCCGGACAACGATTGGAGAGGCGAGTCCGGGTCAAACTGACTACGCTGACGAGAGGCGACGTGATTTCCATGACCGACGAAAAGGGAAACTTTACGTTCCGTGGGGTTGTCGGGGGAAGTTACACGGTAGTCATCGATGGTGAGAAAGAATATGAACCGGTCGTGCAGGAAGTCAAGATCATTCACCTGCGCGGTACACCGCCTCAAACGTATATGGTTAATATTCGACTCGCCCTAAAAGAAAATACCGATCTCAAGCCCAGTGTCATAAATTCTGCCTTTGCAAATGTGCCGAAACGAGCGCTGGATTTCTACAATAAGGCGGTCGATCTGGTTAAGGCGGGCGACAGTAAAGGTGCCATCGAACAGTTTGGCCTTGCTACCTCGGAATATCCTGAATTCATGCTCGCGTTTAATGAACTCGGTGTCGTTTATCTTCGATTGAACGACTTTGAAAAGGCTGACAAGTCCTTTCAAACAGCACTTAAGATCGAGCCCGAGGCCTTTGCTCCGCTCATGAATCGCAGCATATTGTTTGTTCAAATGAGAAGGTTCGCCGAGGCCGAACCAATGCTGCGAAATGTCGTGAAGATCAAGCGCGAGTCCGCCGTCGGCCATTACTTTCTCGGCCAGGCATTGGCAAATTTAGGTCGCTTTGACGAAGCCGAAATGGAACTCGTTTCCGCGATCACGTTGGGAGGGGCGGAGTTGAAGGAGGCTCATCGAATACTAGCCATCATTTATAGCGCTAAAGGCGAAAAGCCACGGGCCGCAAGTGAATTAGAAACATACCTTCGCTTGGCCCCTGAATGTAAGGATGCTGAACAACTCCGCCAGGTTATTTCGAAGCTAAGAGGTCCGACCACACCGACGCCGTTGTCTCCGCCAAGTGTAAAACCGCCTCTTTAGTTTCTGGCCTGCAACTGTGACATTTTGCAAGTCATTTTGTTCGCTGTATGATTATCGTTTTGATACGAAAAGCACATCCGTTGTGAGGCAAATAAAGTGAAGAGAATATTATCGACTGGGTTAGTTTGTGTATTGTTAGGCGGTGTAGTGTTTGCTCAGCAGACCAAACCCTGGAGTGAATGGTCGAAAAAGGACGCCGATAAGATGCTTAACGATTCGGCGTGGGGGCAAACCGTGAAGACAGGCGAAGCCCCGCCTGACATGTCATCTCGCAGTGGCGGAAGCGGATCTCAGGGTTCTGGTGTCCAAGGACCGGCGCCGTTGTCTCCAGAGGTTTATTTTCGGGTTCGATTTATAACGGCAAAGCCGATTCGCGAAGGGTTCGCAAATAAACTCCTGCTGTCGCAGCCTAAACAGACGGATGAAATCAAAAGCGAGTTGCAGAAGATCATCGACAGCGGCTTTGGTGATTTTATTGTGGTCGCGGTGAATGTTGATGGTCAGAATCCCCAGACCGTAGGCGCGGCGTTTCAGGAATTAATGAGATTAAAGGCCGCCACCTTATCCGAGAAGGTTTATCTTGAGCGAAAAGACGGGAAACGTCTGCCCTTGATCGACTACAAGCAACCGGTTGCAGACGGTATGGGCGGCAAGTTCGTTTTTGCTCGTTCGCTCGATGATGCTCCGTTCCTAGGGGCAGACAGCGATTCCGTGCGGTTTGTCCTCAACCTATCGAGCAAGGTGAAACTCAACGTAAAATTCAAGGTCTCCAGCATGATGTATGGGGATAAACTCGAGTATTAGATTGGCGAGAAATTGAGTCCGAATGGAATGTGCTGATCGGGCAAGACCCGACAAGCGAGATCACCTCGGAGTGCCTCCGCCCCGAGGTACGTGACCCGGAGCTCGCGCTAAAGATGATCGCCAAAACCGCCATAATATCCAGACCCGCAACTAATTAGCGATAAACCCCGTAAGTAGAATAGCGGGCTCCGCAGACGTTTGTCCTCCGGCACTGCTGGACGTAACAGCACCCGTCGTATTCGTGCGCAGCCGGATGAATCATGCGGGCTTGTTCGAGACCAAGAATATCTCAGAACGATGTTTTCGCTCATCCATATTCTTGGAAAAGAGTCCAGAAATCGGCAACGAGTCGCGACTTTCATCTCCACGAAGGCCGAAGGAGAGATCGCGATAAATCAAGCCAAACCTTCGATGTGCCGCACTGAAGCGAGTAGGCCGCAAACATATTGCATTAATGGCACAATTATTGCGTTTTTCCATCGTAGTTTAAGACTGGTCTCATATCGTTCTTGGAGGTAACAAATTATGAAAAGATTTTTTTTGATGATTCTTATTGCCGCGGTCAGTGTTGCCGCGGTCATTGCTCAGGGTACCCGTGGCACGATTCGCGGAACGGTTACCGATGTCAATAGTGCTGTTATTGCTAACGCAACAGTTCAGCTAGTTGATCCGGCTAAAGGCGCCGTGATTCGCACCGTTCAGACCGATAGTGACGGTGTTTATCAATTTCTCGAGGTCGAGCCATCTACCTACAATGTTGTGGTTACGGCTCCGAATTTTGCGGAATATAGGGTTGTCGGCGTTAAAGTCGAGCCAAATCGTAATTTGACTCTCGACGCGAACCTCTCTGTTGGTCAAGTCACAAATGAAGTTACTGTTACGGCAGGCGTTGAACTGATCGACAAAGAATCGGCAACGCTCGGCACAACGGTCGACAACCGCCGTGTCGAGGGACTACCCCTCAACGGTCGCAATGTTATTAACCTTTCGCTTCTGCAGCCAGGTGTTACGCCCGCTACGGGTTTCGGCGGCGGCTTGGGTATCCGCGTCAATGGTAGCCGCGGTGTAGAAAACAATATTACGCTTGACGGCGGGAACAACAACGAAGTTGCCGTAGGCGGAGCGATCGGTGGTCAGCCCCGTCCTGATGCGGTGCAGGAGTTTCGTCTCTTGACCTCAAATTTCGAGGCCGAGTTCGGTCGAAACACAGGTTCGATCATCAATGTAGTTACCAAATCGGGAACAAACGACTTTCACGGCAACGCTCGATTTTTCTACAGACCGACGAGTTTGTCTGCTGCACGCTTTTTGGATAAGGCCCTGCCCAGAGCGGGAATCCCGGCTGGCGGCGATTTTCGCAGGAAATTCGAGAGGAAGGAATATGGCTTTAACGTTGGCGGTCCGATCTACTTTCTAAGGTTTGGAGAGGGCGTTCCGGCGATTTACAAAGGTAAGGACAAGAGCTTTTTCTTCGTAGACTATGAGCGCCGTTTTCAGAATATCGGTGCGTCAAACACGCTCTCGAATCTTCCGACCGCGGCCGAGCGAGCGGGCGATTTCAGTGGCCGACCGGTTATTACCGACCCGGTGACAGGATTGCCATTCCCCGGTAATATTATTCTGCCTGGCAGAATCTCACCGATCGCACGATTCTATCTGCCTTTTATCCCGGCCGGTAATTCGGCAAACCAAGCGCAGGTCTCTGCAAATGTGCTTGATATCAACAATTTTCTGACGCTTCGGCTTGATCATAACTTCAACAGCAATCACGTGTTGAATTTCACCTATAACTATTTTGATGCTGATTCGTCGGCGCCGTTCGCGTTTGGCGGTTCAAATGTTCCCGGATTTGGAGCAAAAGATCTGAGAGAGACGAACAACCTCGTCGGACGTTATACCTATGTCATCAGTTCGAACCTGATCAATTCATTTCTCGTGAATTATTCGAGGAACTTCCAGCCTGGTGTCGCCCCGGTCAATACGACATCACCGGCTGCAATCGGATTTACGGCAAATTTCGTGTCGGCTTCGCAATTTGCGGGCCCTCCCTCAATTAACATTGCGGATCGCGGCATCGTCCTTGGAAACTCGATCCAGGGACCTCAGCAGCGCCTTACCGAGAACCTCCAGTTTCAGAACTCCTTGAGCTGGACTGTTGGATCTCACCGTTTCAAATTTGGCGTAGACACCACCGGCTACAAACAAGCTACTGATTTCGTGTTTATCAATCAGGGCAGACTTACCTATGCAGCAGTCGGCCTGTTCGGTGTTACTAATACGACGGGCGATGATTTTGCTGACTTTCTTATCGGTAACAGCCCGGCCGCCGTTCAATTTGGAGCGGCAGGCAAGCGTAATTATCGACAGCGCGCCTATGCCGGCTTTGTGCAGGATTCATGGAGAGCCACAAAAAACCTAACTTTGTCTATGGGAGTAAGGTATGAGTTCACGTCTCCGATAACTGAAACAAACAATCGGTTGGCATATTACCGGCCGGGTAGTACTTCAGCCCAATTAGTGGCAGGAACGCTGATTAATCAGGATGGCCAAACAATTCGAGTTACGCCGGGCGGTCGCGCCCCAAATGGTTTGGTTTATGTTGGCGACCCGGACAATGTTTTGGGTGGCACCGTGCCCGACGGAGGTGTAAGACTGGACAAAAACAACTTTGCCCCGAGGGTCGGTTTTGCTTATTCAATAGGCAGCGGACCCGGTTTCCTCGGTAAACTTCTGGGTGAGAATCAAACGGTTATCCGCGGTGGTTTCGGTTTGTTCTTTGGCGCGATCATTGGCGACACGGCTCTGCAGCAACTTACCGCTCCCGGATACAACGGAACAAACTTCTTCGCATTTCCTGCCAGCGGTACTCTCGCGGATCCTTTTGCTCCGGATCCGTTTCCCGTTTATGGCGGCAATCAGGGACAGGTTCCAAATCCATTCTTAGCCACGCAGTTTAATATCGCGGCTCCTCTTGGACAGTTCTCTCAACCGATCGATCCTAATCTTAGAACGCCACAGGTTTATCAGTTCAACGCAACCTTAGAGCGGGGATTTGCTAAAGACTACGTGGTGAGTTTTAGTTACGTCGGCAACCGCGGACACAAGCTGTATATCCGGGAAAATGTCAACCCTTCGCTTGGGACATTCTTTTCATCGTCCTTGCGTCCGCAAGTAACCCCGGCCCCGACAACGGCAAATGCGAACGCACGAAGGTTGAATGATGATATCCGTATCGCATTGAATCAGCTGACTACGGGTGGAAATTCTCAATACGACGCTTTCCAGACAACGCTTCAGAAGCGTCATAGCAGTAATGGGTTGCTGTTCCAGCTTTCGTATACATTTTCGAAATCCTTGACTGATGCGGATTCGCAACGCGGCCAACTCGATCTCCTTGATCGAAAAGCAGGCTGGGGATTATCGGCTGACGACAAACCACATCGTTTTGTTGCCAGCGCGATATACGAATTTCCGTTCTTCAGAAACACGAGCGGATTTGTGAAAAGGGTTGTTGACGGCTGGAGTCTTGGTGGTATTTACACCTACCAGTCCGGCGACCTGATTACGGTTGGCAATCCGACTGATACAACCGGAACCGGTGGTGCCATCTTCAGCTTTGCCGATTTCGGATCTGCTCCGTTCCAGGCAATGGACGGAGTGGCAAATAATCGACGCGGCTTCAATGCTAACGCATTCGCGGCGTTCACTTGCGGCACTGGCTTCACCAATACTGCTGTGTGCGGCCCAAGAGGGTTCAGACGCGGTTCATCAGGTATTAATCAGTTCCGCCTCTCGAATCCTGTGGATTCAATTGATGCGATTCTAGCAAAGAAGATTCGCTTGTTTAGCGAAAGAAACAACCTTGAATTGCGTTTTGAAGCATTCAACTTGCTTAACAAGACTCAGTTCACGACGATTAACTTGAATCTGTCTAGCGCGAATTTCGGGGTCTACTCCGATACGCGTGAATCGCGTTCGGTTCAGCTCGCGGCGCGTTTCAATTTCTAGTTTTTGCCTTAGCGTATTCCAGCCTGTCGATCTTCGGGTTGACAGGCTTTTTTTTGCAATTTAGATTCAAGGAATAGAATAGAGCTATACTGTCCCAGTGTTTGATCTGTGAAGAGCCAATCGATTACTTCAGACACTAAACTCCCAGACGCATCGCTTGGAGCCGGAGATCTGATCGACCGGGCGGTGCGCTTTTATCGCAAGTTCTTCTGGACTTTCGTCTTTATCGCGGCGCCGCCGGTTGTCGTGGGAACGGTAATGTCGGTTGCGTGGACGGTTGTCGGGCGTCAGATATTTGACCTCGACGCAAATCGCTTTTCGGCCGAGAATACCTTTTATCTAATTTTCCTTTGGTTCGGCAGCATTGTGATCTGGCTTGTTGAGATGATCGCAACGCTGGTCGTGATGGGTGGTGCGTCACGTAACTTTGTTCGCCATTTGCTTTTTGGTGAGGCGATCACATTCTCCGAGACATATCGCAACACACGGCGACGGTTGGGTGGCCTTATTCTGGCATCGACAATAATTGCGATCACCCTCGGCGCACTAGGAACGGCCATTTTTTATTTTGGGATGATAGTCGGCGTAGTTCTCATTGCATTGATCGTCGCGGTCTTTAGCTCGATACCAATAATCGCCTTGATCTTGTCCGTAGTTATCGGAGTTGCGACGGCATTTGCGACCGGGTGGCTTTTCTTTCTCGCCGCATCCCGGGTCGCATACGTCCCACAGGTGATGCTAGTTGAGGGACAGGGCGTATTTTCCGCGATCGGCCGAAGCGCAACACTTGCGAGCGGCAGCGTCCGGCGTCTTGCGGCACTCTTTGTATTCACGACGGTTGCGGCGTACTCGGCGCTTGCATTACTCTACGTGCCGATCGCCTGGTACGCATCGGCGAACGACGTTCCGCTTATGTCGTTCGACGCCGACCTGATCCCCGCCTGGTACGAAATTGCATATAATCTGATCTGGCAGGTCAGCTTCATACTTTTATCGCCGGTCTGGATGATCGGGTTGTGTTTGTTGTATACGGACGAGCGCGTGCGTGCCGAGGGCTACGACATCGAGTTGATGGCGGCCGCCAGGCTCGGTGACATTCCAAAGGTGCCGGACACATACATTAATCCGCTCCAGCCAGCGCTTGCCAACGCGAGCCTTGCCGCCACGGCGACGCGAGCGGAAACTCGTTCGAACATGACGACGCTCGGCCTCGAATGAAATGAACCTCTCTTGCAAAATCATCTTGCTGTTAGCTTTGGGCAGTGTGTTCGCCGTCGTCGCGAATGCTACAGCCTCGACGCCCTTCGATTACAAAGAGCGCCTAGATAAAAGCATCGGTCTGGTTGACGAACTCCGCGAGTACTTAAGCGACGAAGATCGTGACAGCGAGGTTGAGACAGTTGAAGTAATTCTCGAGGCCATTCCCCCAACTGAAAAGATCGAATGGCCGGGCGGCAGCCTCGAGGTCGATAATCAGTGGCTCAAGAGCAGTCTTGACGAATTCGAAAAAGAGTCGGACATCGCTGCGCGCGAAAACCTGCTCACCTCGGTCAGCGAACGCCTCGCGGCGCTTTCTGTATCGGTCGGAGAACTCGACCTGGCAACTAAGGCCGAATCCACAAAAGACGCCGACAAACAAAGGCTCGCTGAGATACTGAGCCGCCAGGAATATCAAAAGCCGGAGGCGAAAGAGGAAAGTCTCTTTCAAAAATGGTGGCGAGAGTTCTGGGAATGGCTGCGGAAACAAGTGCCCGAGCCAAACATCTCGCCGGGCGAGGGGCTGAATCTCGCGCCGTTAAAACTTGTCCTTCAAATCATTGTCTTCGCTGCAGTGATCGGGCTGGTTCTGTTTTTGCTATGGCGATTTGTGCCATACGCTTCGACCCGATTTCGCCTTCGCGCGAGAGATGAAAAAGGTGATCGCGTGATATTGGGCGAAACCATCGGCGACGATGAATCTGCGACCGATATTTTTGCCGAGGCCGAACGGCTCGCTCTTGATGGGGATCTTCGCGGTGCCATTCGCAAAGGCTACATTGCCGTGTTGTGCGAACTTGGCGACCGCAAGATCGTTCGGCTCGCGCGGCATAAAACGAATCGCGATTACCTCCGCGATGTCAGAAAACGCGAGCGGATCTATGACGGGATGAGCGGGCTGACAAGTAATTTCGAGCGCAATTGGTACGGCCTTCGCGAGGCTCAGCCGTCGGACTGGGAAGAATTTCGCGCGTGTTATCACGCGACGGTTGCGGAGGTGAAAGGTCGGGCGTGATGAAGCAAAAGCTGTTCATTTTTTTCTTTTTGATCTTGCTTGTCGGAGTCCTCATCGGCCTCAACGCCGCGACGTATGTCCAGCGAGAGAAAACACCCGACAGCGAGATCCAGCCAAATCGCTCTACATACAATTCGGGTGCGACCGGCACACAAGCTTTCTACACGTTGCTCAGTGAGACCGGACGAAAAGTTACGCGTTGGCAAGAACCGCCTTCCGCTCTGCTCACATCGAAATCCCCACCTGCAGTTTTTGTCGTCATCGGCAGCCTCCGTCGCGAATTTACCGATCAAGAAGCCCACAGTGTGCTTCGCTGGACGTCGAACGGCGGCCGTCTCGTCATCATCGACCGAGAGCCGCCGACCGAACTGGTAAAGACAACATCAAACTGGCACCTTGATCTGACGATGAAGCCGGATGTTGACCTCTTTACGATCGATCCGGCGGACCGAAAACAAATGATCGGCGAAACGGTCGCCGTAAAACCGGTCCAACCAACACTCTACACACAGGGCGTAAACGCCGTTCAGCCATCGAAGTTTGCGGCGAGCGTCACTTTTTCTAAATCAAAGACTTTTACCGACACTGATTCCGGAGTGGGGGTTGGAGGTGCGGCTCAGCGTAATGACGAACCGCCGCCTCGCGTCGCATACGACGCTCCGCCGCCGAGCGAACTCGCGCCCGTCGTCCACTTTGGCAGCAGTGCTCAAAATCTGGTCGTCGAGGCTCCGTACGGGAGTGGCAAGATACTTTTTCTGAGCGATCCTTATCTTGTCTCAAACAACGGTATTTCGCTTGTCGACAATGCACAACTCGGCATAAATCTCGTCTCCGCCGGCTCGTCGACTGTTGCATTTGACGAATATCATCAGAGCTACGGCAGCGACAACAATCGCTTTCTCGAGTTTTTTGCGGGCACGCCGGTGGTCGCGATCTTTTTGCACTCAGCTCTGCTGATCGCACTTGTCTTCTATTCCCAGAGTCGACGTTTTGCACGGGCGGTTCCCGAGCCTGAGGCCGATCGGCTCTCAAAACTCGAATACGTCGCTGCGATGGCCGAGCTTCAAGGCCGGGCTCGCGCCTTCGACCTCGCGATCGAAAACATCTACGCCGAATTTCGCCGGCGAGCTGCTCGTCTGTTTGGACTCGACATTCGAGACGCTACGTGCGACAAACTCGCACCGCGAATATCCGAACGGACCGGCCTTGATAACCGAACGGTTTACGACACGCTATATAAATGCGAGGACATCATCCGAGGTGAGCCGACAAATAGGCGTGAGATCGTGCGACTGACAGAGGAGTTGCGCGCGCTCGAGAAAAAGCTCGGCATCATTCGCGAGGTAAAGAGGCATTAGATGACGGCTTATGCTCTCGCAGTTTTGATCGCCGTGTTTTTTTTGACGAGCGTTGTCGGCGTTATCACCGGCAGCAACTCATTGATAGCGGTTCCGGTGATATTTCAACTCGGCATCGAACCGCGTGTCGCGGTCGCGACAAATATGTTCGGCCTGGTCTTTATGGCCGTTGGAGGAACGATCCCGTTCGTCCGTCAGAGAAAGATCGACTACACAAAAACGTGGCCGCTCGTCGCACTTACCGTTGTCAGCTCGGCGATCGGCGCTCTGATCGTCGGCCGTTTGAGCGAAACGAGCATTAAGTTGATCGTCTCAATAGCGATGATAGCGGTTGCGATGTTTTCGCTGCTCAGGAGAAACGCGGGTCTCGAGCCGGCAAAGCCGCGACCTTGGACGTTGCCCCTGACGTACGTGCTTGTTTTTGGCCTCGGAATATACGGCGGGCTCTTTAGCGGCGGTTATGTGACCATATTGACGGCTGTTTGCATCGGCGTTTATGGAAATACTTACAGCGAAGCGGTCGCATCGACAAAGCTCATTAATGTCTTTTCGTCCGCGATTGCCACCATCGTTTTTATGTGGCAAGGTTTAGTGGATTACAAGCTTGGACTGATACTCGGGCTAACCATGTTCGTCGGCGCATTTGTCGGAGCGCACTACGCGACAAAGCTAAATGACATCTGGCTGCGACGAGTATTTTTAATAACGGTATTGCTGTTGGCGATAAAGATAATTTACGATTTTTTATGAAAAAGCCCGCCCACGAAATACACCAAAGACACGAAAAGATAGTGGATTCTGCATAGTCTGTTTTCGAGTGTTTCGCGTGTTTCGTGGGGCAAAATAAATATGCTAACTTACACACCTGCAACAGTTGCACATATAACAGGCGAGCTTCGCAAAACGATCGTCGGTCAGGACGATTGCATAGAACAGATACTCGTCGCAGTCCTTGCCGAGGGCCACGCGCTCGTCGAGGGCGTTCCGGGTACCGCAAAAACTTTGACGGTGAAGACGCTGGCTCACATATTGGGCGCGCAGTTTTCGCGAATTCAATTCACTCCCGATCTTATGCCGTCCGACATCACGGGCACGAACGTCTTTAACATGCAGACGTCTCAATTCAGTCTGCGCCACGGGCCGATCTTTACCGACATTCTGCTCGCCGACGAGATCAACCGCACGCCGCCGAAGACGCAGGCCGCCCTGCTCGAAGCGATGGAGGAACGCCAGGCAACCATCGACGGCGAACGTTATCCGCTGTCGCCGATATTCACGGTGCTCGCGACCGAAAATCCGATCGAATACGAAGGTACGTATCCACTGCCCGAAGCTCAACTCGACCGATTTTTAATGAAGATCATTGTCGATTACCCACAAGCAGAAGAAGAAGTCGAGATCGTCGCTCGTTGGGACGCGGGTTTTAATTCGCACCATCTCGACCAGGTTCAGATCGCACAGTTGCCGGATGTGACCGCGATACAAAAGTGCCGCCATGAAGTTCGCTCCATGAGAGCCGAACCGGGCGTACAAAAGTATATCGTCGAGATCGTCCGCCGCACGCGAACCCACCCGAGCGTACTATACGGAGCTAGTCCCCGTGCGTCGGTGGCACTGCTGCTCTGTTCAAAGGCTCTCGCCGCAATTCGCGGGCGCGACTTCCCTACACCGGACGACGTTCGCGACGTAGCCGCCCCGGTTTTGCGTCATCGCCTCGCTCTTCGAGCCGAGGCCGAGCTCGACGGCGCCACTCCGGACGCAGTTATCTCTGATCTATTAAGAACTGTAGAAGTGCCGCGATAGGGACAACGCCCGCAAATAACACAAATATTAGCCACCGAGAGCACAGAGAACACTGAGAGATGGAAAACGATATCTTGACTCAGAAGATAATCGGTGCAGCTATCGAGGTGCATCGAACGCTCGGTCCCGGTTTG
>JBJXFZ010000113.1:0-16413 GCA_046154245.1 Pyrinomonadaceae bacterium | reverse complement strand
ACGGCGTGGCTATGCGAAGCCCGAAGCAAAATCTACTTAATTTCAAGTACCGCGTCAAAGAAACTCAAGATTAGCGTTTCCCAAACTCCACACGCAAACCGACGCGGACAAAACGCGGCGCGGCAACGGTTCGAACGGGCGTGAGGCCGATGTCGTAGCGCGAGTCAAAAAGGTTCTCAGCCGAGACGAACCCCTCGACGAAGTATGGAAACTGGTACGAGAAGCGCGCGTCCGTCGTCAAAAACGAGCGCAGCCGCAAAGTGTTCCGGTCATCCTCGAACTGCGACGACGTGCCGCGGAGCTGTGTCGACAACGTCCAACGCGTGCGGTATCGATAAACAGCCTGGGTCGTAAAATTGTGTCTCGCGACCTGCGGCAGCCGGGCTCCGACGAGATCGGGACTTGCGCCGAAATCGCTGATTTTTGCATCCACCAACAGGTAGCTGGCGTTGACCTTCAAACCTTTTGCGGGCGACGACTCTAGGTCAAACTCAAACCCGCGGCTCGTCGTCGAGCCGACATTCCGCCGCTGTCTCGTGATCAGCGTCGGCGTCGTTGAGAGCGTCACGCTGACAACCGGATCGTAAACACGTGCCTGGTAAACGATCGCTCGTGTTATCAGCTTGCGACTAAAAAAGGCCGCGCTTCCGCCGGCCTCGAAGGTATCGGCACGCTCGGGCGTCAGGAACGCGTTCGCGTTCGTGATGATATTGCCGACGCGAAAACCGCGATAGAGTTCGTTGAGTGACGGCGCCCGAAACGAGCGCGAATACGCGCCGTAGATCGACACGTCCCTCGTCACCTCATAGACGACGCCGACGCGCGGACTGAGAGCGGAATCGGTGCGCTTCGTGAATCTCGCCTCGACAACGGCGCCGCTCGCCAGCGTTCGCGTCGTCGCGATACCGTCGGAGTTGCGACGTTGATCGAAGCGAGCCGAAAGATTCAGAACGAAACGCGGTGCGAACGCCCAGCTGTCGTGCACAAACATCGCCAGGTCGCGAGCCTCGCCACCGGCCGAGGCGACACTCGTCGGCTGTCCGGCGGAGAAACCGACCTCGTCGCTGCGCCCTCGTACATTTAGAATTTCGCCGCCCAGCGCGGTTCCGTGACGGGCAAACGTTTCTCGCCAGGATACGCTCGCACCGTAGGCGCTCGACGGCACTCGCTGAATCCGTGTCAGCGTCTCGCTGTTCCGGTCCGCCGAGACGGCTGAGAATGTCTGGTCGTAAACCTGCCGCTCGCCAAATGCGCGCAAAGAAAGGCCGTCGAGATCCGCGCCGGCGGCCACCTGCCGATAGTAAGTCCGATTGTTCGTGAGGCTCGTGCCGTTATCCCGGCGCTCGCCAAAGAGGTTGCCGCGAATAAACACTCGGTTCTTTTCGGCAAAACGTCGCCCAAGCTTTACGATGACGTTTGAATGACGCGACGCCGCTCGTGTGTCTGCCGTACCTCGCGATACGCTTTCGACCGGGATGTAGCCCGCGGTTTTGAAGATATCGCCGACGAGATCGGCCTGCCATTTCCCGCGCGAGGCGAGGAGCACGCCGCTGGCGTCGGCGCTTCGTTGACTCGCAAGCGACGTCTCGAACCGAAACTTAACTTTCTCGTCGCCGAGCTTGAGCCGGACAATGTTCACCGCGCCGCTCAACGCACCGCTCCCGTAAACCGCGCTCGCGCCGCCCCGTAGCACCTCGACCTGTTCCACCGCGATCACCGGAACTCGCGACCAATAGGTCCAACCGCCGAACGCGTCGTTTATCGACAGTCCGTCAGACAAAACGCTCGCGCGCGAGGCGCCGCTGCCCGACACACCGCGAAGATTGCCGCCTTGGGCAGTCGGGTTTGTCGTGCGGCTCCCACTGCGGCGAAAGAGCTGAAAGCCCGCGATCTGACGCAGCGTATCGTCGAGCGAGCGCGCCGCGGTCACGCCGAGGCTGTCGATGTTGATCACGGCAATGCTCGCGGCCGTCGCCGTTTGCAGCGTGTCGTCGCCCGTCACCGAAACATTTACGTTGCCGACGACGGCCGACGGCTGCAGCGTGATCGCGAGCGGCCCGGCTGGTGCTCGATCGATCTGTTTTGTTACCGGCTCAAAACCCGGGGCAGTTACCCTGAGCTTCCCATTGACGGACGAAAACGAAAACGCTCCACGCTCATCCGTCACGGTTCGATCCAACACGCGGCCACTCTCGAGCGTGACCTCGGCCCCGACGACCGCGTCGCCGCGCGTGTCGACAACCGTGCCGGTTACCGACTGGGCGCCCAACGCCGCAACGAGTACCGGCAAAAGTGCAAAGGCGGCAATACATCGCATGCTATTCATTAAGCTGCTTTCGTTTCTAGCATAGCCACGCCGTTTACGGCGTGGTAACGTCTGCAAAAAAATATCTCAGGGCGTTTTAACGTCCTTATCAAAGCCGTCACCGACCGTACGTTCCAACCGTTCCTGTGTGGTTCCTCGTCGGTGATGTTCCTTTTGGTTGTGAATATAGGCTACGACCCAGGGCAGGTCTTTGGTTCCGAACGAAACCACACCATAACCGCTTTGCCATTGCAAGGCCTTGCCAAATTCATGCGAACTCGCGCCTTTCATATCTCCGATCCAACGGTCGATCTCGAAGGGCGGATAAAATGATGCCGCGAGATGGATGTGGGTTTCGATCCCACCGATCGCGTGAAAATAGACATTTTCCTGAGTTACGATTCTGTTCTTTATGAATGCCCAGAGATCAGGCTCCAACGCAGAGGTGATGAGTGGCAAATTATCCTTTGTGTGCCACGTGATATGAAGATTGATTTCGGCGTATGAGCGATTCGACATATTGTTTTGTTTTAGCACAGCCACGTCCTTCAGGACGTGGTAACCTCCGCTAACAAATTATCGAGGGCGTTTCAACGCCCTTACACAGAGGCGTTATTTGCAAGGGCGTTAAAACGCCCTGAGATCTATCGGGCAAACGTACCACGCCGTAAACGGCGTGGCTATGCGAAGCCGATGGGCGCAGCCAGTGTCAAAGATACTGTGTGTGACGATCGAAAAGATGATCTTGTTTGGTTCTGAATGCTCATAATTAGAACTGGTTCTTCTACCTAGCCAGGCTCGTCCAAATGAAACAACAACAAGGAGAGTTTAACTTCTTTTTGTTTATCGCCATTCAGGTGGAATACAAAATTCAACCAAGCATCTTCGTGTTCGTCTACATAATTGACATAGTTTGAGTGTTCTCTAATGCTTGTTTTAGCGGTTAGCAAAATTGCCGAAAAATCTTTTCTTTTTACAAAGACTATTACTGCGGCCTTCGAATCTCGCCAAGTCAGGTAGCTGAGAAGTTGAGAAATTCCTTCTAAGAATTCTTTTTTTCCGTTCCAAAACTTACATTCAGCAATGAAAACATTTGTGTTTTCAAACCTCATCAGAATGTCCGTTTTGCCTTGCTTATTAAATGTTTCAGCGGTTACAGAAAGTTTATAAAGAGGTTGAAGAAAAGTGATAATCATATCCCTTAGATCTTCCTCTCGCTTGCCGGTATGCGTAGATGGGTAACGCTCAAAGTTTTTACCAATATCATAGAGTTTTTGTAAAATATCGGAATAAATTTCGTCACTAAGAACGTACTCAGAATTCTGCTTTTTCTCATCTAAGGCTGGTTTAATAAGAATTTGTTTTTCAACGGTATTTGAGGAAAATACTTCCGGAATTGAAGATAACTTTTTTACCGGCACTCCTAATATTTCAGTCAAGCTATTCAATCTGCTCTTACGCTGTTTAATTGCTTCATTCGCATGCCATTCCACCCCCCAATTAAACTCGCTCACTCTCTGTATCAATTTTGAATACTTCTCTTGAATCAATCCAACGCCACTGTTGATCCGCCCTTTCATTTTCTGCAGATCGCCATAAAAGTTAATTCGTTCAAAGCATAAATGTTGACTCTCAATATAGGTTTCTATAATGTCGCTACCGTAGGTAATGACATTTTCATCTGGTTTGAATTTGAACAACTCTTGGTTCCCTTCAAACGGTATACGATAAATAACTACTTCCCTTTCATACTTTTCTCCTTTTTCAATCATAAATTGGTTTGGCGGAAACCATTCTGCAGGGATAAGTCTTCTTGTCTCCCAAATCGATGGTTGATCAAAGTACAGATTAGGGCAATCGATCGAGTATTTTTTTGTCAAATATTTCGAATATTCAGATTCATCAACGTGCGAAATGTAATCAGGATCGGCGTCCGAAACTTCTGAGCTTAGGCCCAGTTTTAAGTTACCCAAGTAACTATTTAGTCCGTCCTCGCCGCAGAACTTGAACATAGGCGGAGAATCTTTACTAAGACTGTTCATTAGATTTCAACCGTCCTGACCGTTAAACCATGAGTCCTTTCCCTTCTCACCTCAAACCCTATCCCCGGCGCGTCGGGCGCCGTGATCGTACCCTGCGGCGAAACCTCGACCTCGGGCGAGATAATGTCCTCGTGCCAATATCTTTTTGAAGCAGAGACATCGCCGGGCATTGTGTAGCCTGCGAGTGTCGAGATGGCGATGTTGTGCGCGCGGCCTACGCCCGACTCGAGCATGCCGCCGCACCAGACGGGAATGCCCATCTCGCGACACACCTTTTCGACAAGCTTTGACTGCGTGTGCCCGCCGACGCGGCCATTTTTTAGGTTGATGATCTTGCCGCTTTTTAGCTCGATAGCTTTTCGTGCGTCGTCGGGCGATTTGATAGGTTCGTCCAAGCAGATCGGTGTTTTTATTGCGGCTTGCAGCTTTGCGTGATCGACGATGTCGTCGTGAGCGAGCGGCTGTTCGAGCATCATCAGGTCAAATTCATCTAGGCAACGAAGCTTGTCGATGTCGGCGAGCGTGTACGCAGAGTTTGCGTCGCCCATCAGCGGAATGTCGCCGAACTCTTTGCGGACAGCCTTGATGACATCGTAATCCCACGTCGGCGAGATCTTTATCTTTATGCGTTTGTAACCGGCGTCGACCTCGACACCCATTTTCTCTAACAATTGCTCGACGCTGTCCTGAATCCCGATAGACACGCCGCACTCGATAGTTTGATTCACGCCGCCGAGGTGTCGCCAAAGCGGGACGCCAAGCTTCTTTGCCTCGAGATCCCAGCAAGCAGTTTCGATTCCAGCCTTTGCCATTCGGTGGCCGCGAACCCACGACATCAGCCCCCAAACATCCGCGGCAGCCTCGACTTCGCGACCTACAACCAACGGCGCGAGAATTTTCTCCGCCGTCACCCACGCCGAGTCCGTCCACTCGTCCGAGTAACCCGGCGTTTCGCCGCACGTTATCTCACCCCAACCCTCGGCGCCATCTCGGTCCTCGACACGCACAAGGATTATCCGCCGCTCGTATGTGCGGCCAAAGCTCGTCTCAAAAAAATGCACGAGCGGCAGGTTTATCTCGATGAGTTCGATGGATCTTATGTTGAGCATTGAAACAAAAACTAAGGTTAGTTTAATGGGGTGAAAGTGCGCAAGCCCGCGCGTGAGCAAGGGCGATAGCGCGACGTTGAATGTTCCGCCCATGCTTTACGCGCGGGTCTCAGGCACCTATTCAACGACTTCGAACTGTATGAACTGCGTCGCGATCTGTTTCTTTTTCTCGGCCAGCTCGTCCGTCACGATGATCTGAAGAACATAATCGCCCGTTTGCATCTTACCGCCGATCGCGACCGCACCGGATGATCTGATGTGCGCCATATCGGTTTGGCCTTTTAGATCGAGTGCATTCTGCTTGCCATCGAGGACCATCTGCCCATCGCGGAAGACGCGAATGCGCGTATTTAGCTTTGCCAGCTTGGCGGCGTCGAGCTTTGCATTGTACACCTCAAATCCGTATCGCAATATCGAGCCAAGTTTTATCCGCCGGAGCGCCGTGTCTTTCATGGGGTCGGAGTCGACCTGCGCAGAATTGCTACTGTTTCGCATGTTCCAGTCTTTCTCAGAGAGGTTTTCGATGACGATGCTCGATAATGTCAGACGTTTCTTTTTTATATTCGGAACTTCGATAAACTGGCTTGCCGAGCCAATGCGGCCGCCCTGCGTGTCGCGCAAAGCGACGCGGTATTGATACGCACCCGGCTTTTTCACCGGGAACATAAAGTGATAAACAAAACCGCGTTCGGTTATCTGCCTGTACGCCGCCGGCGGAAGCCGGAGGGTATAACTTTTGCCAAGTTGCTCGACGATCCGGCCGTTGTCGCCAAAGCTCACCGCAAGCACATCAAAAACCACTTTCTTCTCACCGTTTGGCTCATCCGTAAACTTCATATCCGACGTGTCCACGTGAAGTACCGAGCGTACAAAACTTCCATTCTTTGCATCGCTTCCAAACAGAGCATTGAGTTTCAGACTGATGCCGCCAACCGAAAACGGTGAGATAAGTGCCTGCCGGAGTTCAACGCCCGACGATCCGGTTGTAGGTCCCGCAACCGCCACTTCAGGCCGTTCGCGATCCGCCACATTAAAAAACCCGCTGCGATAACGCACGCGAACACCTGGACGCAAGACTTTTACATCGAGTCGGTTAAATTTTCGCTTCACCGCGTCAAATGTATCTGTATCCGGATCGTAACCAACGAGATAGTAGCTGTGATCTTCGATGACGCGGCGAACGCCGCCACTGATGTCGTTGTTATTGACGACAGCGAACCCACCGGTTTCCCGCGCGAGATACTTCAGCCCATCCTGCGTCTCACTCAGTTCACGGCCGCGCGCCGATGTAGCATTATTCACCTGTTGTACGGACATTCCACCCGTATTGTCGGCGGCGGTGAGGCCGGTGTATTGCAAACCCCGCGGATCGATCGTGTAGAAGGTCACGGCCGCACGATTTGCCTGATCGACAAGCAGCTTCAGGTAGTCGAGGATAACGCTCGTGCCGCGAACTGTTCCATCCGAGTCGGATTCGAGCAACCGAAACCCGTGCGAAAACAGGATCACAGACTTGCGTCCCGGCAGCTCGCTCATACCGGTTATTACATAACGCAAAGCGCCGAGTGTTCCGGTAGAAAAAACGCGGCTTCGAAAACTGTCGAGGCTCTCGCCCTGACCGGTCGGTGATTCATCATCTTCCTCGCCGCCGGCCTGCGTCTGCTCCTGGCCAGTTAGCGGCGGTTCGATCGGCGCAAAAGCGCTGATGCCGCCGCTGCCCAGCGGATTCCACTTAACCTTTTCGATCGCGGCGTAGAGCATTCGTTTGTCGGCGGTAAACTGCTGCAGCGCACCCATGCCGGCGCCGGTGCGCACTATTGCCACAAGATCACCGTCCTGCATCTGCTCATCGACAAATTTTTTTAATGCGGTCCGCGTATAATAGGCGCTCTCGAACGAGAGCGTGAGATCGTCCACGACCAGAGCAAATGTGCGCCGAACATTTTGCTCGCGCAAAACTTTTGGCGGTTCGGGCACACCGAGCGGATCTTTTTCTTTAGGCTTCTCGACTTTCTCGCGGACAGTGGTTATGAACGAAAAGTTCGTGATCTTCTGCCGCTCGCCGTTCTCAAAGATCTCGATCTCCTCGGGTTTCAGATCGGTGACGACCTTGCCCTTTGAATCAGTGACGATGACATCGACCTGAATGAGATTCGTCGTTATCCTTACAACATCGTCAGGCGGCGTCGGTTGCGGCTTAGCGTCCTGGGCGGCCGCAAAGATAGCACCGAACAAGATCGTTACCAGCAATAATACGCATCGTCGCATCAGAATTCTCAGATTAACAAACTTAAGTATTTGTTATGATATAACGGTTCGTGATTTTTATGGCAATTAAAAATTCGTTTGTAAATCTGGCTCTCAGCTTTCTGCTCTCGACGATCCTCTTCACCGTCGGCTGCTCGGCCCAGACTGAGGAACAGTCACTCGCAAGTCTTCGTGAAATGACAAAGGATGGCAAGCTGCCGCCCGAGGCCGCGGTCGCGAGCATTGAATCGCGTTTTTCTAACACAAAGACGGGTGCGCTTGCAAAACTTCTTCGCGCACGCATAAAGCTTGAGAATCAGGATTTTGCAGGCGCGGCGGCCATTTTGAACACCGATGTTTTCAGAAAACGCACAAAGCTCGCCGATCACGCCCTGTGGCTTCGCGGAAAAGCTCTGCAAGGCGCGGGCAACCACGCCGAGGCGCTAAGAGTCATAGACGAACTGCTCCGTGATCATCCTGAGTCGGTTCGCACACGTGACGCCAAACTCCTCTGGGCAACATCGGCTATCGCCGCGGGACGCGCCGTCGAAGTGCCGCCGTTCCTGATCGAACTCACCGAGAAAAATGACGCTGACGCGCTGCTCTTAACCGCAAAAGCATACGAAGCGCAGAATTCCCAAGCAGAAGCTGTTAAGTATTTTCGCCGCACGTACTTTTATGCCGCAGGTTCAGCGGCCGCAAAGGAAGCCGAGACAAAACTAACAACGCTCGCCCAGCCGTTGACGCCGCAGAATGGTGATGAGCAGCTTGCTCGCGCCGAACAGCTTGCCGCGGCAAAGACATTTGTCGAAGCCGCAAACGCATACAACACGCTTGCGAGTTCGTTCCCCGCGACGCTAACGCCGCAGATCCAGGTTCGGCGCATTACGGTGCTCGCGAACGCGGGCGGTAAGATGACTGAGGCGCAGAACGTTTTCAATTCGCTGCCTGTCGCGGCAAAGGAACGTGAAGCGGCTTACCGCGAACTCGTCCTCGGCTATGCAAAGGCTAGGATGTGGCCGCAAGCGCGCGCCAGCGTGGACGCGATGCGTGCCGCGTTTCCAACTGGATCGCTTGTGCCGAAGACGCTGATCGACGCCGGTCTCGCGGCGCGTGACGCTAAGAATCGCACGGAGGAAGGTTATTTTTTGAATCTTGCGCATACTGCATATCCGAACGCCATCGAGGTCGCGCAAGCGCAGTTCGAGGCGGCTTGGTTTCAGCACGATGGCAAAAATTTTGAGCTCTCATCTGAGATGTTTATCGAGCACCTCGCGCGTTACGCCGCCAAGGATACGTCAAATCGCGGCAAGGCCGGCTATTGGGCCGCACGCGACTCTGAGCGTGCCGGCAAGTTTCAAGAGGCGTGCGCCCTTTACGACGGCGTGATCTATCGCTACTCGGCAAACTGGTACGGCCATCTCGCAAACGAGCGCATGGCCGCGATGAAGTCTCAACGACGGTGCGCGTCCACCTACGCGCCGAACGACACGGTTGCAAAGGCCGTCGCCAATCTCAAAACCGTCACCGTCGCGGCCGAGACCGCGCGCGAAGCCGAACTCGCTCGTGCCGAGAAAAGTGACGAGTTGTCGACGATCGGCCTCTTTGACTGGGCGATCGACGAACTTAACCTCGCAAAAAAGACCGCAAACAACAGCCCGAAGATCAACCTGGCACTCGCGCGGCATTACCGTTGGAAGGGTGACAACGTCAATGCTCTGCTCGCACTTGCAAAAAGCTATCCCGATTACGCGCAGATGTTCCCCGAGGAGATGGGCCGTGAGGAATGGGCGATCTTTTACCCACTCACAAACTGGAACGAGATCAAGTACTGGGCAGCTCAACGCCAGCTCGACCCCTATAAAGTGGCGGGTCTGATCCGACAAGAGTCTGTCTTTAATCCGCGTGCCCGCTCGTCGGCAAACGCTCACGGCCTTATGCAACTGCTCGTGCCGACGGCGAATTCGATGGCGAAAAAATACGTCGCTAAAACCTCGATGGTGACGCCAACGCTGCTCTACGACCCACCGCTCAACATCGAGCTCGGCACCGCGTACATGAAGGACCAGCTCGCAAAGTTTGGCCGTATCGAATACATGGCCGTCGCCTACAACGCCGGCCCGGGCCGCGTCCCGCAATGGCGAGCGACCTTGCCCGCCGAGATGGACGAGTTTGTCGAGGCGATCCCGTTCAAGGAAACGCGCGGCTACGTCCAGGGGATTATTCGCAACACCGCGCAGTACCGTCGCCTCTACGACGAAAACGGAAACTTCAAACCCAACGTCGGGACAAAGCCACTAAGAGGTGAGATCGACAGCAAACCACGTGAACAATTCACGGCCGAGTTTCCGAATGTAGTCCTCGATGACAACGGCCGGGGCGAGTAATGACGTCTATCCAACACCTTCCGGTTGGACTTTTCGATTTGACGAAAAACGCCTTTTGGAATACGCTTGATGCGCCTTGGTAATGCCTGAGTGGGGCTAAGAATGGGCGATTCACAGTTATCAAAAAAGCGTTTTTGCCTTGTGCTGATAAAGCCGTCGCACTATGACGACGACGGCTATGTCATACAGTGGTTCCGCTCGCCTATCCCATCCAATTCGCTTGCTGTAGTGAATGGCATTGCTCTTGATTGTGCCAAACGGAAGATCCTGGGCGATAACTTCGATATAGAGACCCACTCATTTGACGAGACGCTTGGCCGGGTTCGTCCAAAACGTATTGCCGCGATGATCGAACGGGCGGATAGCGGCATGGTGATGATGGTCGGCGTTCAATCGAACCAATTCCCGCGAGCTCTCGACCTTGCTGCACCGCTGCGGGAACGCGGCATAATGGTCGCGGTTGGCGGTTTCCATGTTTCGGGCACGCTGGCGATGCTCAAGGATCGTGACCCCGACGTTCGGCGCGCTGAAGAAATGGGCATTTCACTCTTTGCGGGTGAGGCCGAGGGCAGGCTAGAGCGCGTGATACTCGATGCCGCGCACCGTCAGCTAAAGCCCCTCTACAATTTCATAGATGATCTGCCCGAGCTCGAGGGAGCGGTTACGCCTTTTCTACGGGCTGACCTCGTCAAGCGAGCTTTTGGCAACACGAGTTTCGACGCAGGCCGCGGCTGCCCGTTCAGTTGTTCGTTCTGCACTATCATTAACGTCCAGGGAAGGAAATCTCGCTGGCGCACAGCCGATGATATTGAGGACATCGTCCGTTCGAATCTCGCTCAGGAAATACACAGCTTTGTTATAACAGACGATAATTTTGCTCGTAACAAGAATTGGGAAGGTATCTTTGATCGTCTGATTTACCTGCGCGAAGTTGAAAAACTCGACCTGAAGTTCAGTATACAGATCGACACCGGTTGCCATCGCATCCCTAATTTCATCGAAAAGGCTCGGCGATCAGGTGTGAGGCGGGTTTTTATCGGACTGGAAAACATCAACCCGGAAAACCTCGTGGGCGCCCGCAAGAACCAAAATAAGATCACCGAGTATCGCAAAATGCTCCTCGACTGGAAGCAAAGCGGAGCAATGATCTTTTGCGGCTATATTCTCGGATTTCCAAATGATACCCGCGAATCGATACTGAATGACATTGCCATAATTAAGAAAGAGCTGCCTATCGACCTGCTCGAGTTTACTTGCCTGACTCCGTTGCCTGGCTCGGAGGATCACCAAAAGATGCATGAAGCCGGTCAGCCCATGGACACCGACCTAAACCGGTTCGACGTAAATCACGTGACCATCGATCACCCGCGAATGTCGCGTGATGAATGGGAAGCTGCATATGCGGATGCCTGGACGACATTCTACTCCGACGAACATGCCGAGACGACCCTCAGACGCTGTCTTGTAACGGGAGCGTCACCCGGAAAGACCATGTCCAATCTCATTTGGTTTCGCCACAACATTGAGAACGAGAAACTGCATCCCATAGAAGGCGGTCTGTTGAGGCTAAAGTTTCGCCGGGATCGACGCCCGGGCTTGCCGATCGAATCGCCACTGACTTTTTATCCGAAATACGTCGCCGATTTCTTATCGAAACACGTGAAATGGATATCGCTCTTCCTAAAGTACTATTTGATCTTTAGACGGGTAATGAATGACCCCAGGCGAATGGATTACGTTGACCTGGCAACCACGCCTGTTACTGACGACGAGGTCGAAACCCATGAGATGCTCCAGACGCCTGAGGCGCAGGACTATCTGGTCAAGATCCAAAAACTCAAGAAACACAGCCAAGCGACAGTGGCTTAGCCAGCGTGTTACGCCTCGCCACAATAATCTCAAATTAATCGTCGGCACCCTCCTGAGGTTTTGGTCGAATACGATCGAGGTGAATTATGAAAAGCAGTGATCGCATGAAGTTGATGGTTGTTGCTGTCGTCGCTCTTGTTCTCGGCTCGTTTTGTGTGAGAACTTCGGACTGGCTTGCAAGTGCCGACGCCGCGACGACAACAGAGTCTGCGACCGAGCTCACTGACGACAAGAAAAAGGCCCGCGCGGCCTTTACCGAGGCCTTTAAAGTTTTCTCCTCGGCCCGCTGTTTAAATTGTCACCCCAAGGGCGACACGCCACTTCAGGGTAACGAGGGGCGTGAGCATGACTTTGTCGTGACTCGCGGCGCCGATGGCAGAGGCGAGGAACCGATGCTCTGCGCTTCGTGTCACCTGGACAAAAATCAGGATGAAGAAGGCCTGCCGCCCGGCACCACAAATTGGCACATGCCCTCGGCCGCTCAAAAGATGGTCTTCCAGGGCCTGACCGCCGCCGAGCTGTGCCGTAACTTGAAAGATCCGCTAAAGAACGGCGGCAAAAAAAGCGCAAAAGCGGCCGTCGAGCACATCAGCAAAGATCCGCTCGTCCTATGGGCATGGTCGCCCGGCCGCGGCCGCACGCCGCCGCCAATGAGCCATCAGGACTTTGTAAAAAAGATGAACGCGTGGGTCGCCAATGGCGCCGCGTGTCCGGAGTGATACAGAACGTCCCGCTGCCGTTTCGTGTCGGGAGATGTGCCCTGACTTGCCCTAAAGATGCAAGTCTAAAACCTGATTGATCAAGTATCTCGTAATCTCGCAGACGTAAACCTATGGCGGAGCGTGTCAGAACCGGGAGCGATAGCGATCGGGTTCTTTACCACCAATCGAAATCAGGTAATTTATCACCCTGTTCGTTAGTAACATAATTGCACGCTTGCCAAACACTTTTCTCATTCCAAAGATTTCGTTTGCTGCCTTTGTCAGCCCAAGGTGTGTGTTTGTGTGACCAAAGTCCATTCTCACGCAACTGACGAGTCGCATTAGCCTTTATTGCGATTAAAACACTCGCCGGTTTCTTTGCACCGACAGCTATTACAACGTGAACGTGATTCGTACGAACATTGATTGCGAGAATCTTCCAATCTCGCTTTTCACAAGTGTCACGAATCGCTTTCTCAACGGATTTTCGACGTGCAGCATTCAGTGCCGCGGGAGAATGAAGCAGCGATTTTTCGCTGTGCTTCCGCCAGTTGCTGTTTGCTGGAATTCTGGGTGCTCGATAGATGTTGTTGTTACGGTCAACGGATCCGTGTTCGTCGCCATGAAGCCATGTACCGTAACAACGAAAGGTGAAGAAAACTGCGAGTGGGATGTCTGTGGCGTTCCACATATCAAGTCTGTGCCCGTGTCAGTGTCGCAGTGTCAGAACCGGGAGCGGTAGCGACTGGGTTCTTTACTCCTGTCGCACTCATCAATCAAAGTATTCCGTATCGACTGATCTCAGGCAATATCTTATCTCTTAGCTCGCCGTGATAGGCTTTTAGCTCGGCCATCATTTCTTTTCCAAGATTTACGTCGTTGAGTGCGTTGCGTATCTGCCACCATCCGGCGTCCCAGTTTTCGATCTTGAATTTGGTTGTCGGAAGCTGGTTGAGGTTCTCGAAATAGAATTGATATATCTGTTTGCCTTTGCGCAGAACGCTCAATGCTTCCGGCGAAAGCTCGCGTTTTGACAGCCATTCGGCGACAAAGGTATCAACACCGGTAGCAAGCGTCTCGGCAATGCCAGCGTCGGCGATCTTCCATTTCTTTACATCGGCGATCAAAACCGGAAAGAAATGATTAGGTATCTGGTAAATATGATTCTCGTATTCGACATCACGCAGCGAAGCAGTCTGATTGCTGTTGCTAAAAAGATTCCAGACGGTGCAGTCGTCAATGAATTCCTGCGATAGCTCGGCGTTCGGCTGCAGGAACTGATCGCGGTCATTTATCCAGGTTGCTTTGGGAATACGCCGAACTGCGTGAACAACCATTGCTTGTTCAAAGATTTCGCGTGTTATCGATAAAGCCCCTGCACTTACATATGGGCCGGAAAGGAGAGAAACATATTTCTGATTAGCAAAATCATTTCCTTTGCACATCAATGAAGCGAGGAAACCTTTTGCAATTCGATCTCGTCGATCAATGTTAGTTGCTTTTACCTCGACAGCTGAACCAATGGAGGAAAGTCGATACTTGCGGCAGGTCTATCAATCCACTTACTCAGGAATTTGTCTCGATTTTCTGTTTGTACGTGCTTTATTCCAATTTTTTCAACTGATTCATTAAACACATCTAAAAGAATTTCCTGGCCTTCAAGCCGCATCGAGTCTGCAAGATTCCAAACAAGAAAACCTACTGGGAACTGACTAGCCTTAGAAGTTCCAGAGAAATTCACGGATGAGAACACAAAACCTCGCTCGAATCCAAAATGAAATACTTTATCCCTAAACTTTTGGTCGTTCGTAGCGTTCAAATATTTCAGTTTCGAAAACAGACCAAAATGAGCCCGCTTTCCCTCGAACTCTTTCTTAATTCTATAGATAAACTGCGCAAACAACTCTCGTGAAACTTCTCCGAGGTCATCGCCGTGCATAAATTGTCGAACCTTCGTATCGCTAACGCCTTCCTTACTGTCCCCAATCTGTGTACCTGCTTTCTGGCTTGTCGCAAACGGCGGATTTATAAGAATGATCCACTTGAGATTTGGATTTGAAAGATCGTCGCGCAGTTTCTGCGGCAGTTTCCATGTGACGCCAAAGTTGAGGCTTTGAAACAGGTTTTCTACATCGTCATTAAGATAGTCGTATTGAAAAACCTCGGCCCCTCGAAACAATCGTTTGCAGTGCTCGACATCGCTTTCGTAAAAGGTTGATAGGTAGCAGTATTGCAGTGCATCGCTAGGCAAGCCATATTCGAGATTGCCTGTTCCGGCTGCCATGTCCCAAAGACGGTATTCTCCGCTTTCCCACCATTTCGTTCCGACAGTTTTCGCAAGGTAGTCGAGAGCTTTTCTCGCAAATTGAACAGGTGTAAAGAACTCACCGTAAAATCGGCGCAGCGTGTCATCAGTCAGTCGGTCGATCTTTGCAAGGACGCCGCGAACTATGGCTGGATCGCTGACGCGGTCGTAGATCGACCAAAAATGTTCGTAATCACGCGGCAGTATCTTTTTCTCTTTCCATATCTGGTCGCCTACATTGAACAGCACTTTGCTTTCCTCAGGAAAGTATCTCGAATAGCCATCGTGAATGTCAGCAACGAAATAACGGCTCGGCTTTGTGCCGTTGCGAACGGCCTCGCCAAACACATCGTTCCAGTATTTGAAAACATCCTCAAAATTTTCCTCAGTGACCAGCTTTTTGTCGCCAAAAAGTAATTGCTGTGGATGTAACTGAATCGTCAGCGTGTCAATGAAGACCTTGAATGAGGAAGCATTACTTGTCTCGTAAATCCTCATATTTCTCACGAGCGGTGTAGATGCAAGGTCATCGACGAGCATTGTGTCGGGCGTACTAGGTGCAAGGTCCCAATCATATTTTCCATCCGCGTCGTTGTAGAAATCCTTCCACAAAAGCGTTTCGGTGATCATGGCCTCATTCTGGTCGGCCATGCAGAGTTGGTAAGGCACAGGCTGCTCGGCTTCACCGCCAAACTTCAACCGACGAATGTAATAAAGCGTCTGAGCAATAATGCTTGCGCGCACTTTCAAATTGTGAAAATTCTTATTGGATTTGAACTCGAAAAAGACCTGTTTTGTATATAGGTCATGCCGATGACTCGTATCGTAATCAAGGTCGAAGTATTTTGCGTATGCAAATTTCACTTCTTCTTCTGTATGAGCGCTTGATAAAGACGCTAGGAATTTTTCGAGAGATCTTTTCGACATTTGGTAATGAGATGATAATCGAAAGTTACTCAGTTTTGAAGCCCACAAACCCAGTCGCTACCGCTCCCGGTTCTGACCCGATGACGCATCTCAATATCCGATAAGTAGTACTCCTTTTAGCGGCAGTTTTAGACGATTGTCATATCCTCCGCTCTACAAATTCCTCAAAACAAACTCCGCCTTTCGATTGCGGAATGCGGAATGTGGAATGCGGATTCCTGTTTGATTAGCTTTACAGATTCCGCAGGATGAATTCGGGCATTAAGCCAGACATATGTCTGACCTGCTGCGGGTTTGTGATGCCGTGGCGTTATTTCTTCGTGCCGACGAATCCTATCCCGCCCTTGGGTTTGTCGGGCGGCATCATCAGTTTTCTGATAGCGTCAAAAACACCTTTGAACTGGGCATCGTACTTCCTCTCAAGCGATTCGACCTTTTTGGCAAGCTCGGCGTTAGAGGCCAACATGTTTCGCATCTTAACGAACGCCCGAACCACCTGTACACTTGCCTCAACCGCACGT
>JBJXFZ010000103.1:0-66942 GCA_046154245.1 Pyrinomonadaceae bacterium | reverse complement strand
TCTTTTTCTTGATACCGCCGATCTGGACAAGCGGCTCGGAGGTGATCTGGTTTTTGTCCATGACCATTTGCTGATAGAGCTTGCGCATCATCTGCATTTCTTCGGCGGCGGTTTTGGGGCCTTCCATCTCGGGTTTGTTCGGACGCGAAAGATCGACCTCGTTCAGGTTGAGGTTGTGCGTCGGATCGACAAGTTCAACCTCTTTACCACGAGCAAACACCTCGTGACGGCCGTGGTCTTTATACCACTGAGCGACGGTCGCGTTCTGGTGCATGTGCTCGATGATGTTGCGCCAGCCGATGCCGGTGTTGTATGCGCAGAACGAAATTTCGCCCTCTTGCGTGCCGTACGGGATGATGCACATCTCTGTGCGGCGGAAATCGTAGTTAAAGAGATCCTGAAACCACATGCCGGCGATAAAGAGGAAGTTCCACGGGTCCTGACGACGTTTCTCGATATCCTCGATCGTGCGATCGGGGCCGACCTTACCGTAATCTTTGCCCGACAGGCCGAACGACTTATCGAACTTCATCAAGATGCCCTTGAGCGTCAATGATTTTGGCGCGCCGTACGGATTGTAATTTTTCAAAAGCGCGAGGCCCATCATGAGGTTCGAGAACCACTTGCCACGGTTTGTGTCAGTGATGTGCTGCATGTCGGTGACGAGTCCCTGAATGTTCAGGAACTGCGGCACAGGCGCCATTTCTTTTGTTTCTTTGTTGACCATCACGGCCGTGCCGACGCCGCAGTTCGGGTGGCAGCCGCAGCTGACCTGTCCCCAATCGCTCTCGGGCCCGTGAACCACGTCAGCAAAATCCGCAAACGCTCCCATCAGCGAGAGCGGGAACCAGTCACGCGTCGGTTCGGTGATTCCAACCTGACCCTTAACGTCGTGAGCGAGGTGAGCAAGCGTGTAACGCTGCTGCAGGCGACGCTCCGGCGTGATGTGCTCATCACGACCGGTAAACGACACAGGCTGAAACGCGATGAACGAGATCTTCTTCGGATTCTCGAGAGCAAAGCGAATGATCGTGCCGACCTGGTCGTTGTTGATGCCGTTGACCAAGGTTGTTACGAGAATGATATCGACGCCGGCTTCGTGGAGGTTGTTGATCGCACGAAGTTTGACGTCGAACAGGTTGCCGATCTGGCGGTGCGAGTTTGCGTCGTTGCCGATACCGTCGAACTGAAGATATACAAATCGGAGACCGGCCTCGGCAGCTTCGCGGCAAAATTCTTTACTCTTAGCAAACTCGATACCGTTTGTCGCGGCCTGCACCGAGTTGTAACCAACTTTACGTGCATAACGGATCGCATCAAGAAAATACGGCGAGAGCGTTGGCTCACCACCCGAATACTGAACCGACATCTGGCGACGCGGCTTGATCTGGATCGCGTTGTCGAGGATCTCACTGACGTCCTCCATCGAAAGCTCGTGAACAAAGCCGACTTGGTTCGCGTCCATAAAGCACGGATCGCACATCATGTTGCAGCGGTTTGTAAGATCGACCGTCAAAACCGCGCCGCGGCCGTACTTGATCGTCGATGAACCGTGGTTGTGCAGCTTCTCATCATTGTGCGACTGCATGTCGCGGCCGGGAAAGAGCGACTCGATGTGCTGGAGAAACTTAGAGTCCATCGCCATCAGGTCCTCGATCTTGCCGTGCTCGGGACATTCCTTGATCATCCAGACTTCGCCATCGCGCTCGATGATCTGCGCCTTGATCTCGCCGACCTTGTCATTCACGAGCGTCGAGACATCGCGTTCGCCGCTGATGATCGCCTCACGTGCTTCGATCACGCACTGCGGACAGAGCGAGTCGGTCGTACGCGGAAACCCCAAAGTCGGCTTTGTCTTCTGCCAAGATTTCAGAATTGGCTTGTCGGCCCACTTCGGCGTGAACGACGGATTCGGCTTGAACTGGTTGACGCTCTTGATGGCGTTAAATGCCGCCGAAGCTACGTATGTCAGGCCCTTCTCAAAATGTTTTACTGGTCTCATGATATTAAAATTCTCCAATGATGACTTTTGGGTCAACGTGCGCTCTAAATGAATCTAATGTTACCGCGCAGAAATGCTAACCCGCTCAGAGCAATCACCGTGCCATCTACCCCGAGCGCTTAACCGCCGTTTAAGTGTTGCAATAACTCTACTTACGCATACCTAACGTCATCCATGTCTATATTCGGAGCGCGCCTTTACGACACAGTAGAGCCCCGATCTCGGCTGATGGGCCTTAATGATACAGATATCGGCCTTTTCTTGAGATGAAGGCAGCGGGTTCTTAAAACTGGAACTAACTCTGCCCGCGGACGACACCGCCTCGGCCTTAAGCGCTCGGTGGGCGCGTATGACAATTCCTAAGCGCTGTCATCAACACAAACCTTAATGCGCAGAATCTAAACTGCTGCAAATAAGCCTCTTAAAAAATCTGCATAAAAAGTTAAATTTGCGCTTTACATTGCTTAAGCTTCATGTTATCCTTCCAGCACTTCAAGGGAAATTGGGTTGAAATAATAGCTCATACGGTTTTTCCGGGAAGTGATTTCTTTACAAATCATAAATGGCTATCCGCTTTGGAACATCGGGTTGGCGTGCCGTGATCGCCGATGATTTCACGTTCGAAAATGTGCGGCTCGTAATAGAAGCGATCTGCGGATATTTGAAAACTCACGAGACGGAATTAAGCGACACCTTGATCGTCGGCCACGATTCGCGATTTATGGGCGAGACCTTCGCACAGGTCGCAGCCGAGATCGCCGCAGCAAAAGGCTTTAAGGCGCTTAAGTGCACAGGGCCGACGCCGACACCGACGATCAGCCACGCGATACGAGCGAACAAGGCAGCCGGCGGTATTAACTTTACCGCTTCGCATAATCCGCCCGAGTATCAGGGCATAAAGTTCTCGACAGCGGACGGAGCACCGGCACTGCCCGAGGTCACGACGCAGATCGAGCATCGCGTCGCTAATAAGATGTCCGGCCACGATGCGGCCGGTGGCGAGATAAAAGATTTTGACCCGCGTCCGGCCTATCTGGACGATTTGAAAACTAAAGTTCGCTTTGATGTGATCGCCGCTGCTCGGGGGCGTTACGCCTACGACGCCCTTTGGGGCACGGGCCGAGGTTATCTCGACAAGATTCTCCGAGATCACGGCATCGAGATCGAGACGATCCACGATTGGCGTGACGTGACATTCGGCGGCCGATCGCCTGAACCCGGCGAAGATCACCTCGATGAATTGAGATCTGCGGTCACGAGCAACCGGCTAACGCTTGGCCTGGCGACCGACGGCGACGGTGACAGATTTGGTGTTATCGACACGAACGGCGAGTTTATTACGCCGAATGAACTGATCGCCCTTTTGACAGATTACTTGTTTGAATCACGCGGCTGGCGGCTAGGCGTCGCACGCAGCGTCGCAACGTCGCATCAGGTCGATCGCGTTGCAAATGCGAGAGGGATAAAGCTTTACGAGACGCCGGTCGGGTTTAAGTTCATCGGCGAATTGATAAATAGAGACGAGATCATACTCGGCGGCGAAGAATCCGCCGGCCTCTCGATACGCGGGCACTATCCCGAGAAGGACGGCATCATCGCCTGTCTACTTGCGATAGAGGCAGTCGCCGCACGAGGTGCAAGTTTGACAGAGCAGCTAGCCGAGCTTTTTAAGAGAGACGGCAAACTCGAATCGGGCAGGATCGGCGTAAAGCTCACGCCGGATGTCGCCGAGAAGCTCAAAGAGAAGTTGGCCGAGGAGCCGAGCGAGATCGGGGGCCGGCAAATTGAAAACATTAATCGGACCGACGGCGTGAAGTTTTTGTTCGCAAACAACGCGTGGATGCTGATGAGACCGTCGGGAACCGAACCGCTCGTACGGATTTACGCCGAGAGCGAGAACAGCAAAGACTTGGAGGAACTACTTGAGCAAGGGCGCAAATATCTATTGGGATAGCACGGAGATGTCGGGACGACGCCAGATCCGACGCCGCCGTCGCCCTGCCGGCGTCGCGACAAAAAGCACAACGCCGTGGTGGATGTCGTTCCTGATCGCGGCCGCGATATTTACGATGCTCGTAGTTTCAATTAATTACCGTGCATTTTCGGAGATGAGTGACGAGTCCGACAAGCATGCACGCCTCGCTACGCAGATCCAGAGTCTCATGGATGAGAACCTGGCCCTGCAAGAGGAGATACACAACCTGAAGACAAACCGAGAGGTGATCAGGCGCGAAGCAAAGCGTCTCGGTCTCAGGGAATAAAAAGTTTTGGGTCCGACGAATTGACGATGCGGAGTAGTTGGTCCGCCGGCCCATTGTCCTGCCATTGATAATCCGCCTTTTGCCTTCTGCTCCGCGAGGCCTACAGCAATGCCTATCTGGTTAAACCGCGGCTTTGAGTCCAAAACTCAGGGCCGCACTTCTTTTTGGACGATTCCTTTGTAAAGTTCTTGATACTCGCGTGCGATGTTTGCCGGTGAGAATTGCTCAGCGAGGCGCCGGTTGTTTGCCGACATTGATGAGCGAAGGGCGTCGTCAGCGAGGAGGCGCGTGATCTTTTCGGCAAGGTCGTAAGAATTGCGCGGGCTTACCCATAGGCAGTTGTCGGGTTCGTTCAGGTAATCGGCGGCGGCGCGAATACGGGTCGTGATTATCGGCATTCCGGCTGCGATGGATTTTAAAAGGACAAGCGGAAAGCCTTCGTCGTGATAGGTCGGAAAAACAAAGATCGTGCTGTTTGCATGATAGGCGGCAGTTTCGCTCTCGGCAATGTAGCCGGTGAAGCGAATTTCTTTGGTGAGGCCGATTTCCCCAACCCTGGCTTCGGCTTCGGCTCGAACCGGGCCGTCGCCGAGACAAAACAGCACAAAGTCGCGCCCCGCTTGCTTCAACTCACCGCATGCATCGATCAGATCAAGCAGACCTTTTGCGGGAATAAATCGCGCGCTAAAGAGCAGAATTGGCGCCGCGTCGTCGATCGCGTTCCTTTCACGAAACTGAGGATCCCGTTTGAAATCTTCCGCGATCACAACATACTTAGCGTCGCTAAGCTTTTCGGCAGGACAACCGGCGGCGAGAAAACTCTCGCGCTCCTCGCGCGACAAAACGCCGATGTTCGCGGCCATTGCAAACAAGCGTCGCAGCAGATACCGCCAAAAGACATTCTTAGTTCTCAGAAACGACGCGATCGACCCGTGCATTTTTAAGTGAACCGGCACGCTCGACTTGCGCAAAAAATGCATGGTGACAATATCACGCAAAACACATTTTTCATCGATCGAAGTGTTCAGATGAACAACGTCGTATTGCTTTTCTCGCGTGCGAGCGCGCAGACGCCGGGCGGCGCCCAGCACGCGTGACACGCGCGACAACAAACTCGCGGCAGTTCCGCTATCGCCGTAAACATAAACTTCTTCGTCCACTTCGACGCCGGCGTCACGAAGCGCGGCGACAAAGGGCGGCTCGCAGTAGATCGGCCCGCCGAGCGAGTTTTTATCCGGCATTCCGACGAGGATTCGCATAAAAATGGATTCTAACACCAAGCCGCTCACTCGTTTACGGCGAAACGAAAGATTTCGACAAGCTTGTCCACGTTCGACTTAACAGAGTAATGTTCTTCGACTAGTGCGCACCCGCGACGACCCATCGCGACGGCGAGATCACGGTTTTTGTAGAGGTGATCCAGCGCGTTGTACCAATCGTTCGCATCGTTGGCGCCAACGCCGACGTCGCCAAGTTCTAAAATATCTTGATTGACGCCGACAGCCGTGACAATTGCGGGCACGCCTACGCTCAGGTAACACAACATTTTTGCCGCGCACTTGCCGCGAGACCAATCTGTGTCATCGAGCGGCATCAGGCCAACATCCATCGACTGCGTAGCGGCAACCTCCCCTGTCGCAGACCATTTAACGTACTCGACGGACTCTTTTGGCATGCGGCGAAACTCCGGCTCGCCATCGCTGATGATGCGAAAACGCGCGTCCGTGTGTTCGCTGAAAAAATCAGCAAGCGGTTCTTCAAGAGCATACAGATAACGAAGATTGTATTTTGTCCCGAGCCAACCGACGATGAATTTACCATCCTCCGCGCGAGGTGCCGGTCGCCAGAGATCGGTATCGAGCACCGTCGGGACGATCCACACCGGTTTGCCGAGCGGGCGGTAATGCTCTGCCAGAAAACCATTGCCGGCAATTACACCATCGCACATCTCGACTATGCGCTCTGAGAAATTTGTCGGGCTGGTTAGCCAGATCGCGTCATCGACGTCGAATAGCCTTTTGCCGCCTAAAAATCGTTCAAGCGTGACTCGCTCGGGTATCAACTCGCGCCGAAACCACGTTATGTCAGAGACCCGAGACGCGATAACGCCGGGAATGCGAAGCAGCATTCCAAGGGTCGCAAGCGGCTGACGACGATACCTCTGAAACGGCAGGTAATGTTCGCTAACCTCGATGTCGTGCTCGGCGAGCGGCCCGATAAACTGCCGAAACCTAAACCGGCTGCACGGGTCGTCCCTGAAGGCTGTAAGTGCGGTAACCTTTATCATGAAAATTAACTTTTCGCGTCGAGGAGATATCTGACGAAAGGCTCAGCCATCTTGTCAAAACTGTAATGCTCCGCCGCTCTAAGACAATTTTGCGAATAATATTCAAAATTAGCCTCGATCTTGTCGATCGCCTCGTTTATGCTCTCGGGGTTTAGATCGTCTATCAAAACACCGCAATCAAACTCGATGATCGGCCGCGAACCAATTGTATTGAGGGCTACGACGGGAACGCCGGCGGCAAAATACTTAAACATCTTGCCTGACGGTGCTGAATAATAGTTGAAATTATTAATCCATTCGATCTCAAAATTGTAAAAGCAAAAGCCGATCCTGAACTTTCGCAGATAATCCACAACCTCTGTGTCATCGAGATATTCGTCGTCAACTATCAATCGTCCGCTCGTGAGCAAATCACCGTATTCGCCTTCGATTCGTTTCTTATCATCGTCTAAAATAGCCCCTCTAACATTCATTACAAGATCGGGGAAGCGTTTGAGCACCTCGAGGCAATGATAAAAACCAAACGGGTTCCACGCAGTCCCACAATAAACCAAACCCTCGCGCATCGTTGCAGCTTGCATCGGAACATAGGTCGGCGAGTTTTGTATGAAGAAAGTTTTGAACTGTTTATCGCCAAATAGATGCTCGTAACGCTCTTTGGTCTGGATGATAACTGAATTTACGTTCTCGTAATTACAACTTTTATAAAACGGATCTTTCGGGACGATTTCCAACGATACAAACTCAACCCGTCTCTCAAGCATCTGCGCAAAAAACAAACTCTTAAAATCGACGGCGAGGATAAAATCGGGTTTTCTCTCCGCCAGATATTGTTTTATGAAATCAGATTCGAAAAAGGAACTGTAAGGGGCCTTTATGTTCTTTAACTTTTTTGCAAATTTATCAGTAAGTGAGGCGAAAAGAAATAGCAGCCGCTTTGACAGTTTTGCAAACCTGCCAGCCGGCTGCTTTATGTAAACGACGTTTCTGTTGGCAAGCGGACGATTGTCGAAAAACTTCGGGCTCCGGGCGACAATAGTCACGTCAAAATGCGGCGACAACTGATCATACAAACCGATAACGGTCGGCGAATAAGATAAATGCGCGTCGCCAAAAAGGATGGTTACTTTTTTCTTCATCCGCGCGCCCGTTTGACGATGGACTGGAACGTTTTATCGAGTTCGTCGATGCAGTTGTTGCGCTCGAGATTGACAACGGCCAGTTCTCTGATCACATTGTCTTTTTCAGCTACGGGAATCTTTTCAAAATCGTAGACGGTCTCTTGCACGTGCCAGAGTTTACAATTCACCTCGGCAAGCATCGCAAAGATCTCACCAAGGCTGCCGACAATTTCCCGAATCTCGTTTCCCTCTTTTTTATAGACTTTGTTAGCGGCGAACGTGAGTTTTTCGATCGGGATCTTACCGCTCATGGCGTCCGAAATAAACTCATCTATCTCGGCCTGCAATTGTTTTTCTTGCCGAGCGAGACTTTCGAGCCGATCTTTATCGTCGGTGTGCCACTGCTTTAGTTTTACCGTTGTAAGTTTGTCACCGAGGGTACCAAGCGTCTCTGCCATAAATTAATCAGTTAGACCTCCATCATCATCCGCGCCAATTCCTTGATCCCAACTTTCGGCCGCCAGCCGAGCGATCTAATGAGCGCCGGATTTGAAACTAAGATCTTATACTCGGGCCTGAAGTTATCACGAATGCGGACGTGATCGGTCCATTTCAAATTGACACTCGAGAAACAAAGCTCGAGCCATTCTTCAATCGAATGAGCCTCGCCGCAACCAATAACCGCTTCGAAAACATGATCCTGATTTACAAGATGCCACACGGCATCGACAATGTCGCCGGCGTAATTAAACTCTTTCTTTACAGTAACATCGCCTATCTCGACCCGCTCGTCCCTGCCCTTCGAAATATTCCTTGCCGCCGTCGCAGTCCTTTGGTTAATGTGACTGAGCGAGCGTTGCGGGCTATCGTGATTAAAAAAATAGCCGACATAAACCCGCACACCTAACGCGCCAAAATATCTACCCGCATAGACCGATTGTATCCGACTGACGGCGTACGCGCTCAAGGGGGCAAACGGAGTGTTCTCATCAATAGGTGTGCCGTTGTTTTCAAACTGCATCGCGCTTCCCGCTAGAAACACTCTGCTGTGTCGGTTGTGGCGATGAACTGCTTCGAGAATATTTATCGTCCCTGTCGCGATCGCAGCGTGGTTGTCAAAAAGCGCGTTGTGACTGGTCGTGGAATTTGCAGCAAGGTGAAAAACAAAATCGGGTGCGTGAGTTTTTATCAACTGCTCGACAAAATTCCAGTCGGCAACATCACCGATCACGCCCTCGCCCGAACGCGACACGGAAACCGCCTCGACATTCTCGCGTTGCAAGATTTGCCGCAGGTGAAAACCATCTTGCCCGTTTGCTCCAAAAATTACCGCCTTCATCTCTTTACGATCTCGATCTCCGGCAATGGGAAAATGAAACCCGTTCCGTTATCGAGTATCTCCTTTTCGCGCTCGACGAACTCAGGCTTGAAATGCCACGGCAATACGAGGTAATAGTCTGGCGACATAGCACGCGAGTCGGCCTCGCTAATTATCGGAATGTTCGTGCCTAAGGTGCGCGCTCCGTACTTGTCAGGGTTTCGCTCGGCCGCGAAATCGATGATCGTGCTGTCGATCTCACAAAATTGCAGGATGGTGTTGCCCTTTGTCGAGGCGCCATAAATGTGAATTCGTTTGCCCTCTGTTTTCAGACCGATGAGCAGTTCGCGCAGCTTTTTCTTTTCATTATCGACGCGCGACTGAAAGTCCAGATACGGCTTGTCGGTGTCGAGACCGAGTTCAGATTCCTGCTGCCTAACCTTGCTGATAAACGCCCGATCATCGGCAGTACTGTATTTGTTGTTATCCGCGTGCGTCGCGTAACAGCGAAGACTGCCGCCGTTGATGTCGTTGAATTCGATCTCAAAGATCTGCAGCCCGGCGAGTGCCACAATTTTCTCTATGACCGCAAGACTATAATACTCGAGATGTTCGTGACAGATGGTGTCATACGAATTCAACCGGAGCATATCGGGCATATAGGACATCTCGAAGATCCAAATGCCTTCGGGTGACAGAAACTCTTTAATGTGGCAGCAAAACGCAACCGGATCTTCGAGATCGTAGAACATCGCGATCGATGTAATGATGTCGAGACTTTCTTTACCAAGGACGGCGTCGAGCTGCGGCGAAGGAAACGTGTCTTGAATCACCTGTAAATTTTCGCCAGTCACCTCTTGCGCGACATCGGACGGATCGACGCCGAACTTTTTAAACTCCGAAGGATAATTTTTTAGCAAAGTTCCGTCGTTGCAGCCGATGTCGAGAACCGTTGCTTGCGGTTTCGACCAAATTTTCATTGCCTTTTCCGCGATGCTTTTCAAATGTGAGCGCATCGTGTTGTTCGTCCCAGAGCGATACCAATAGGCAGAATAGAGAACATCCGGCGGCACACTGTGCTTCATCTGTAGCAAACCACAGCCTTCTTCGCACCGCATGATCTGACATGGAATTTTCTCCATCGGCGGCAGTTCTTTGCCGGGCTTTACAAACGACCCCTGCAGATACTGCTCGCCAAGATCGATAACCGTCCTCAGCGAGTCGGAGCCGCAAACGCGGCAGGTTTTTCGTTGAATCAAATGCATGACTTATAAACGAATCATTGTATCAATGCCGATGGAAAGGTTTAAAAGGCCGTGTGATCATTCGCGACACGAGCTTGCCACATAAGTTTGGGATAGGTTTACTTGTGTGCGATCTTGTCACTCACCCGATTACCCCGAGCAAATTGATAATGACAATCGTAGTATGACTTCTTGTTCGCAAAAATCGTGTTGGCGTACGTTTCGCGATACGGAAAGTATCCTTTGTCTTCTAGCAACTCGAAAATAGGCTGGATCTTGTATGTTGACCCGTCCGTGTTATACGCAAGTGTTTCTACACAAAAAATGGCAGGCTGGTATTTTGCAAAATCGAAAGTCTCGAGGACTTGTAAATCCAATCCTTCGACGTCTATTGAAACGAAATCGGGACAATCCGTGAAGTAGTTTGAAATAATATCGTTAACATTCATCAACGGCACTTTCACAACCCGGTCGATCATGTACTTTTCACCATCCATTCCGACGTTTTCCCAATGCTCTGCTACCTCATGGGAAAAAGTGTTCAATCCGTCAATATCTTCCGAGAACATATAGAAGTCCGCTTCGCTTATATGTTCATCTATGCCGACGCCAACATTCAGAACAACATCGCCGGGCCTCTCTTCCCGTAGCTCTTCGCACAATGAAGAATTGGGTTCAACCAAGACCCCGCGAAAACCTCGTTCGTAAAAGAGATACGTGTTGTTCATAAACTTCGGTTTGTTTGCGCCGATGTCAAGGTAACAGATATTTTCGAAAGACAAATCCTGAAGCAGATCGCTCACAATAACATCTTCGCCGAACTGTGAATACGAAACTTCCCGTTTGGACTCTGTCTCCGTCGACAGTCGCAACGACTTAACTACTTGTCTGAGTCTTGTTCTGATGGCAATTTTATCCCTGAGTCTACCGAAAAACGTTGACTCTCTTGGCCGCGGACCGACTAGTTTAACGCTGCCATGTTTCTCTCTCATGATAGAAATTCAACCTACCTCTTTCACCATCGCGGCGCAAAGCGAACAATCACTCAATTATTAACACCTTATTTTGCGCACACCTCGTACAGATGAACGCGTTTTATCTTGGCCTTATCAGATAATTGATCTGATTGATTACTTCGACAAATTCGTAATCAATCGAAGCAACAAACTCGACGTACTCCTTAAACGATGTTCCAAACTCGTCTTGAAACTGCTGCTCGAATTCGAAGAGAATCGGCATCCGATGTTGACGGATCGTCTTTACGGCACCTTGCATCGCAAAAAGATCGCTGCCCTGTACATCGACTTTCATAAAGCTGATTGGTTTCGCGCAATCAATGTCGTCAATCATCAACGACGAAACGGTTCTACCCGTGTGTGCATTAGGATCGATGCCATATGAGCCATATGCCGGAAAGCGCCTGAAATCCTGCTTTGGAAAAAACAAATCTTTGCCCGACTCGTTAAATACTGCACCGAAAATCGGTTCGATATTTTTACAGCCGTTCGCCTCGATATTTTTTTTAAGAATCTCGAAAACAAAATCGTCGGCCTCATACGAATAGACGATGCCGTCATCGCCGACCATCTCGGAAAACAGCATCGACATCTGACCGAAATTCGCACCGACGTCCAATGCGATCGACCCTTTGGTGATAAATTTTCTCGCGGTCTCGACGACCTCAGGTTCAAAGATTCTTCCGCTCTTTATGCAGTTGACTATCACGTCGTCGGGCACGTTTGAAGGTAGATAGAAATTACCGAGCGGTGTTTCGTAATATTCAAGTTCATCAGACGACGCCGAACTAACGACGCGCTTCGGCCGCGGCACTCGCGTAACCTCGAACCCTAATCTATTCGCGATACCTTTGAGGATTTGCTTCATCGCACAGTTTCAAAACTATAGTCGCGGACAAACACGCACCCGTAATCGACCCCGTCATAGGCTGCAAGTTCAGAACCAGCATCGATGATATTAAATCCGCAAACGCCCCACTGCGCGTCATACATCTCACCGCCCTGAACAAAAGCCGCGACGATCCATGAATAATAACCCGGCGTCAGCAACCCGCCCGGAATTGTCAGTCGAACCGACGACGGGCTGTCTTTCGACGGAATGATATTTTTCAACGGCTGATGAATCGTAAATATCCGTTTCTGACCGGCGTCCTGAAGGCTAAAACCGAGCATCAGATCGTCGATCGGCGCCTTGAGCTCTAGTTTGAACTCAAGCCTCATCGGCTTGTCGTGTTCGAGCGATGCGATCGTCTCGCCTTTATCATTAACCATTTTTACGTAGTCAAAAAACGCGGATCTTATTTTTTGTTTTTCGCTCGCCTGATAAAAGTTGTCGGGGCTTCTGTTCAGATCGACGTATGCGTTGATTACATTCTGGGTCGCATCTTTCAAAACTAATTTGCCTTTATCGATTAACATCGTTTCATGACACATTTGCGCGATGGTGCCGAGTTGATGGCTGACAAAAATGACGGTGCGGCCCGATTTGCCGACCTCGTCCATCTTGCCGAGACACTTTTTTTGAAACTCCATATCGCCAACGGCGAGCACTTCGTCAACGATCAGAATTTCAGGTTCGAGATGCGCGGCGACCGAGAATGCGAGCCGCATATACATCCCGCTCGAAAAATGTTTGACAGGCGTGTCTAAAAAATCTTCGTACCCGGCGAACGCGACGATCTCGTCGAATTTCTTTTTGATCTCGTCGTGCTTCATGCCGAGGATCGCGCCGTTGAGATATACATTTTCGCGTCCCGTCAGTTCCGCGTGAAAACCCGTGCCGACCTCGAGTAAACTGCCGACGCGGCCGCGCAATTCGGCTCGACCTTTCGTCGGTTTTGTAATGCGAGATAGTATCTTTAACAGCGTCGATTTACCCGCACCGTTGCGGCCGATAATGCCGAGAACCTCGCCTTGCCTGACCTCAAACGACACATCATTCAAAGCCCAAAAGGTCGTTTCGTCCTTTGTTTGTCGCAACTGTTTTACCGAATTAGCTATCGCGTCGCGCAGCGTCGTGCTGCTCTGCCGGTGGCTGATCCGATAGCTTTTCGAGAGATTTTCGGCTTTTATAACGATTGACATCGGTTTAGATGTAGTCGGCAAAATAATCTTCCATATGTCGAAAGACGACCAAGGCGACGATCAGCAGAACAAAAATGATAGCGACAGAGCAAAGAATCGCAAACAGATCGAATGGCACTCCGAAGATCGCCGAACGCAAGCCTTCTAAGATTCCGGTCAGCGGATTTAACGCGAATACCCAACGCCATTTTTCGGGAAACAGGCTCGATGGATAGATCACCGGCGACGCGAACATCCAGAGTTGCAAAGCGACGGGCACGATGTGTTTCACATCACGAAATCGCACGTTTAGCGCCGATAACAAAATGCCGACCGCAACTGCGAGAGCGAACATCATCAAAAAGAACAGTGGAACGAAGATCATCTGCGAGTGCACGCCCACCTGATAGTAGATCATCAACGCGATAAAAAAGATCAGCCCCAAAAGAAAGTCGACGAGGCCCGCTCCCACCGACGCGATCGGGATTATCAACCGCGGGAAGTAAACTTTTGTGATCAGATTTGAGCCTGAGACGATGCTGTTGCTGCTGCTCGCGACCGTCGTGCTGATAAAGGTCCACGGCAACAGGCCGCAAAATACGAAAAGCGGGTATGGGATGTCGCCGGTCTTGATCGCAACCAACTTGCCAAGCACGATCGAGAAGATCGCAACCGTGAGGAGCGGCTGCAGCAACGCCCAAACGACGCCGAGCGCCGTTTGCTTATACTTGATCTTTACATCTCTCCACGCAAGAAAGTAAAACAATTCGCGATAAGCAACCAGCTCAGACAGCGAAAGATCAAACCACTTGCCGGCAGGTTTGATCTCGGTTGTTTCCGCATACTTTGTTGACGCGCTACTCATCTTTTGTCTTGTCAGACGTTTATGACCCCGTATCGTTCGGCACTTTTGCTTTGGTTAAATTTTATCCGCGATCGTAGAGCAGTCTGGGGCACCAATAACAGCACAACCATTCGGACAATACTCTTAAGCGACGGTGCTCCAGACAGACCGCGAACAAAGAGGCTCGCGGCCTTCGTTCGAAAACCTTTACGAAGAAACTCTTCAGCGAAGTGAAAGCGAGTGCGCTTCTGGATCGAGGCTAGTTTATCACTATCCCAGCCCATCATACTTGCGACTCGATTCTGGCTCGATAAAACTTCGCGCAAGATCAACTCCAAATCGCCACTGACGTTATATCCATGCATTCGCCAAGCGGACAAAACTTTCGGGTCGAAGGCAAATTCACCGTCACGAGCAAGCTGCAGATAGAGTTCGTAGTCTTCGAGCCGTGAATTTTCGTTCCAGCGCAGCGTTTCCAGTGCCGCTCGTCGATAAAACACCGTCGAGCTAAGCGGTGCAGTGCCTAGAAGCAACATCGGCAACGCATCACCGTCAGGATAAATCGCATCCGCCCAATCGGTCGACGACTCGATCACGTTGTCATGCTCGTCGATAAGATAGGCATTACCGTAAGCCAAAACGGCGTCAGGACGCGTGCTGAGCAGCTTCTGACGCTCCTTTAAAAAGTCCGGAAACCAAACGTCGTCCGAGCCGATGTATGCAAAATACTCGGCGTCCATATGCGTGATCGCTTCGTTTAGCGTCGCGCACAGGCCCCGATTCTCGCGCGATATGAGCTTGGACGGAAAAGGGCAGTCTCTGAGTACACGTTCGATAATTTGCTTCGAATCGTCCGTAGAGCCGTCGTCGATCACGAGCAAATGCTTAGGCGCAAGCGTCTGAGCGAATATCGATCGCAGACATCGCTCGATAAACGGATCGTGATTGTAACAGGGAACAAAGACCGAAACGCGCGATTCAGCATCGTCTTTGCTATTTTCTTCCGCAGCCGACATCTATGAAAGTATCTTAGAAAGCGGTTTGATGAGCAAGCCTCAGTGTTTTTCGGCGAGCAGTCTGTTAGCGGCGAGACCTAAGCCCATCAGCAGATAAAAGATCATCACGACCTCAGAGTCGCCCCAGTTATTGTGAACCAAGCCACCGGCGATGAAGCCGACGCCGCCGCCGAAGCAGCCAAGCAGGATGCCTCGTTCGGGCCACGCAAGATCGCTTCGACGAATACTCCGCCACAACATCCGCAGGTAAAAATACATCCACGCGATCCAGGCCATCAGGGCCGGAATGCCACGCTCAAACGCTATCTGCAGCGGCGTCGAGTGCATGTGTCCCGTCGGAAGACGGCCTTCGTCGAACATCTCCCACTCGCGCCAATGCGTCTTTATCGAATCCATACCGACGCCGACGGCGAGATGTCGCGGACTTGACGTCAGTACATCGACGGCCTCGCGCCAGACGGTCATCCGCCATATCGTCGAACCGTCCTTTGTATCGATAAAGGCGACGTTTCGCTTTTGCTGCAAGTAAACAAGACCCGCGATCGTTAGCGGTATCGCAATTGCGGCGCATATCAGCACAGTGCGTTTGCTCGCGCCGATCAGAACAATGATCGCTGCGGATAAAGCAAACCCCGCCCACGACGCGCGCGTTACGGTCAGGAATAAAGCTGCGCTGAATGCCACCACGACCGCCGCGAGGACAATGCGATTGCGGGTCAGCAAACTTCCCGGCAAAACTACGAGCAGCGCAAACGCGACCGACAAGATCAGTTGAATCGCCTCGGCATACGTCGTGTAGTGACCAAAGAAACCTGCGGCTCGCGTATCACGTCCGCGCGACCACTCAGCAATACCGAGCCACACTTCATCGCACCATGTCGACGGTGACGGATCCATCAGAAGTGCGTAAGTTCTAATCACTTCATGCCGATAAACCGTGACCTCAACAGGCCCGCCACAATCTTCCGCGGTTGCTCTGATCAGATCTGAAGGTGATGACACGTTCTGACCATTCGCCTTTAGGATCGTGTCGCCTTCCTCAACGCCGGCAACCCGAAGCGGACTGTCAGCCGCGAGTTTTGTGACTTTTAGATTTTTGCCGACGGCTAATGTGCCCAAAACATATGCGACCGAGATCAGCCCTGAAAAGATCAAGATCGCCGTTAGCCACCGAACGGTTTTGATGTCAGACACGTTCGCAGACACAAGATAGACGATCGTCACGAGCGAAACGCCAACGAGTTTTCGCATCGAGACTTCGGGTTCGTAAGAGAAAACTGCCGACAGTATCGACAGCCCGACGAACGTGATGACCGCTAGATCAAATCCGCTCGAAGAAAACTTCGGCCGCACAAACATAGCGCGCACGATCCAAAAAAACAGCGCGAGAGACCACGCGATCTGTGTCCCGGCTATCGAGAGCGGCGCGGCAAGAGCGAGCAAAAGCAGCGATGCCATAATCGCGCGCTCCAACAGTGATGCTAGTTTTGAGGTATCGGTCACACGTAAGGTCAGTTAGTCAGACACAGAATATCATCGAATCAGGCTAATCAGACAGTCTTGCCTAGATCCAAGATAGTGCTTGCGTTTTTGACCTTTCGGTTTATAATCGCAGCTAACTGGCACCAAACAATTGAGATGAAACGATTTCTTTCAGCTCTTACGCTTTGCTCATCGCTATTGGTGTTGCTTTCGTTTGTCTTGTTCCCTCACGTCGCCGCTCAAAAGGACGACAAGGACGTGCTGGCTAAACTTCTCAGTCTTCCGGCGCCGCCGCCGCCCAATCCTTTTATCAAGCTCCCAAATTACTTGAGCCGCAAACACGATTCCGAACGCGAAAGTCCGCCGCCTGACGATGCCCCGATCGAGGACCAAATTGAGTTTTGGACGCGGAACAGTCCACAGCCACTTCGCTATAATCCCGAACCGTCGGACAAGGTTCGAGCATTGCTGCTAAAGGAGATCGAGAGCGATCCGTCATTGCTCCCGAGCTTAATGAGCGTCTTTAACAACGACCTCGACGCCGCCGACACGATAAAGAGGATCTACGACAGCGAAGGCACGACCGGCGTTTTTGATAAAGAAACCCGCAAGTCGATAAAGACATGGCTTACATTTAACAGCCCGTACTATAGCAACGACCTGGAGCGCACCGCGTCACAGATCACGGACACAAGCGAATACCTTACGAGTCAGGACGAGTTACTGGCTCTCACGCGAGTCGATTTTGATAAAGCCCGGCCTATCATCGACCGGCTTTATGGCGACGGCTCGCTGAAAACTTCGCGTGTCCTCGCAAAATGGGCTCTCTATCGACGCGCGTTGCTTACCAACTCGACTAGCGATATCGAACGTTACCGTGATGAGCTGAAAGACGTTGTCGAGGACAAGAGCGCGCTTGCGGGCATGCGCGATCTTGCCTTCGACGCGCTCGTCTCGGAAAAAGACTGGGCGGGACGCGACGAATGGTACTACTCACTAATGGCGGACGAAACGCTCGCCGAACTCCGCGTTTCCGGCAGCCTTTACACCGGCTTGACGACGATCGTTCTGAGATCGCCGAGCGACAAATACACCGCAAAGATGATCGAGCTTCTAAAGAGCGACAACGCCGCCGTACGGAGCGCTGCCGTTCGAAACCTGATGGCGAGCATCGAGCGCGGCGGCCCTGAGATCGTCAAAGCGTTGCTTCCATGGCTCGAAAATCCGAAGTGGGCGACCGATGTGAACGACGCACGAGGAACATTGGTGCGTAAGCTGGCGGAATATGAAATGCCCGAAAGCGTTCCGGGCCTGATAAAGGTCTTAGAAGAAAAACGCTCCGGACCCCGATACGCAGCGAATATCGCGGCAAATGCGGCGCCGGACGTCGCATGGAACGCCCCAAGCGCGGCGGCCAACGCAGTTTATCCGGCGTCGAATTCGAACCGAGCCGTAGACGCCGGGCCGCCCGAGCCAGTAGATCATTATCCGTTTCGCTCATCGGCGGTCTATGCTCTCACGACGCAGAAGGATGCCCGGGCAGCCCAACCGCTTCGTCGCGCGTTGTCCGCCGTCGAGCCTTACGAACGCATATCGGTTGTCCGGGCTTTGCTTGCGTGCAATGGATTTACTATCTCAGAGCAGCTCGAGGCAATTGATTCGATGGCTCGGCGCGGTCCCGATGACGAACCTTTTATGGGCGCAGCCATCGTGGCGAATTATCCGCCCTATAACGGCGATGTCCGAAAGCCCGGGCCACCGACGGCGATGGAGATCCGGGCGTTCGTCGGGCAGCAATTGATCCAGGGCGATCTTGTATCCGACGCTCTCGCACGTGCAACGGTCGATCGTATCGAGGCGCTGGAAAAGCGCGATCCACAGGTCGCCGCGGCCTATCGAAAGATCGTCCTTGCCTGGAAAAACGCTGCGATCAATACCCTGTTCCTGCGCGACGTAAAACGCGGTACGGCGAACCTCGATACCATCGTCCGGCTTCTAGGAAGTCGAAAAATGCTGCGCGAAAAACATTCGTCCGATGTCTTTGACGTGCGAACCGGTACACCCCTTGCCGTTGGCATCGCCGCGTGTCTGCTTGAGGACAACGGCGATTACGAGGCGATCCTCGACACCGGCAGTTTCGAAACAAAGACGGCTCTGCTGGCATGCTCTCGCCTGATCCGTGTAAAGCTTGGCGTCGAGAAGGTCGCCGCGAACTTAAACGCAAAACAACCGTTGCTCGCAAATGCCGCCGAGCAATATCTGATCTCCGAAGACTCGCCGCAGGCTCGTGCCATAGTACTGTCGCGTCACCCGGACGAAGCGATGATCCTCGGTGCGACGACGATGTTTGCGGGTACAGATGAAGCCGCTTTTGAGCTTATCTCAGCGCTTTTTATGAGCGTCGGCAACGAAAACCTCTACAACGGCTGGTTTGAAACGAGCGACTCTGGCGATGTTTTCAATGTCGAAAAACAGCTACAGGAAGAGGTGAAAAAGGACGCGACCCTGCTCGGCGTGTACGCCTACGACGATAATTACATTCGGATCTACAACGACCGCGTGATCTACAGTTGGGACGAGGACGATTCGCGTTATCGCGAACGCCCGCTCCGAAAAGAAGAATTTGACGAGATAAAATCATATCTTACTGACAGCCGAGCAGATGAACTTCCGCCGTTCATCTATTGCGTCGGGGCATATTGCGAAGGAAAAGAACTGTTGATGCTCGGGCGCAACGGTGGTCGACGGGTTTTCCTAGCCGGCGTAATGGAATCGTACGCGTCCAAACGAGCGTCAGATTTTTTCACAGGCCTCGATAAGTACTTTTCTGATCTGAAACGGGAGCCTGCAAAACTGAAGTACATGATGAGCCGCGAGGTACCCAATCTCGAGATCGTTCTCGCTCGTGAAGATCTTCGTGTATCAACCGTCTGGGGTCAGGGCTCCGAAATTCGAATAGCCGCCGCGGAAACCGCGATCCGCGAAAAAGTAAGAACAGAGATCGACGCGATTGACGAGGATCTGGATTTCTATGACTACGTCGAGCGGCAAAAGATGGAAAAGAAAAAAGAAAGCGAGCGTGCAAAACGTCGCTTCGAGGGTTACGCGTGGTATCGCATCGCGGGCGACCAGATAGCCGGCACCGTCGCACAGCCGCCGGGCGTCGAGTTCATTCCGCTGCGTGATGGCGTCTCGGTTCCGGTTGAGGTCGATCAGTGGAAAGCACGCGCTCCCGGTTTTGAGATTCGCACTGCAGAAGACGGCTTATATAAGGTTGTTGGCGGACGCGCGACAAAGCTGCTAAGCGGCAATTACGAATATCCTGTTGTATCGCCTGATGGACGCTGGGTGATCGTTACGAGATCTGACGAGGAGCGAGGTAAACGACCGATGCGGGTCAATCTCGTCACGCGACAAGAGTATCCGATCGAGGCTGAGGAATACGGCAACTGGCAGGCCGCCGCTTACGTGCCATCACTTGGCCGTTTTCTGATCGAACGTTTCGCCTATTACGATCACTACGACGAATCGGAAGAGGAGGACGCCCCGCATGATGAGATCTCCGAGATCAATTTAAAGCTCCTTGATATCGCGACGGGCAAGCTGATGCCAGTCGCGGGCGAACTCAGGCCGCTCGCTCAACAGACTTTTCGGCCCCTGCAAAAAGCTGCTCGTCCGGGTGAAATGTGGGCCGCCCTTCCCGATTCTGAAAAGAACGAAACGCTCGTAGGGACACTGAACACGCGAAACTTCGCGTTCAAACAAGTCATACGTGTGCCGAAGATAATGTTCGACAGCATGCAGATGTGGATCGACGAACCGCGTAAAAAGCTCTATTTCGTCTATCGCGGACATTTGTTGTCACTACCCCTTGCTATATAGCAACTTAAAAGAGCTAACTGCAAAAATCTGCTAGAATATCGTGAAAAAAATTAATTTAGGAGGCCACCTTTCATGTCACCCAAGTCCCAGGCAGTTCAGCCGCCAAACTCACTTGAATACGGAACGTTCGTAACTGCAGCGTATGCTGTCTTTGCCGCACTTCCCAATAATCTTAATCCGCTGCAATCTATGTATCCTAGTTTTCCAGCGGGCTACAAACTTATCGTTAACATCCAAATGAAAGATTTTTTCGGAGGTACAACTTCGACGAAATATTATGGGTTCATCGCACAAAATCTTGTTACCAAAGATTACGTTGTGGTCTTTAGAGGCACTATAACTCTCGAGGAATGGTGGGATGATATCCACATAAATCTGGTTCAATGTCCGTATCTTGGAAGATCGGGAAAGGTTGCCGAGGGTTTTCTTGATATTTACAAAACAATGTCCTGGACGATTCCGGGTGCGTCGGGTACGCCTAAGGCCATTAAAAATAAACTGATCTTACCGGATGGAACCACAATGGATTCAGATGCTTCTCCAGTAGTTACCGGACATAGCCTCGGATCGGCTCTGGCAACCCTTTATGCCGCAGATGTTGTTGCCGCCAACCCAAAGGTATATACACTGGCCTCGCCCAGAGTTGGCGACACGCAATTTGCTAATGCCTTTAATTCAGCGATTAATACCAGCTACCGTATTTACAACAAACCCGATATCGTACCTAAATTGCCGCCGGATTTCCCTCCACTGTTTGATTTTAAGCATGTAAAAGGAGGTTACGAGGTAAATTCACTGATTTATCCGCAGGTTAAACAGGATATTGGGTGCTACCATTCCCACTTCACTTATTTGTTTCTATTAGGAGCAAACGCCAATGTTCTCGGCAGTTGCCGGACGTAGCAAGCGGAAAAACCATCTTTCTGTCGTCAGGAATGTTTGCCTTTCAGTGCAAAAACCTGTCTAATAATGGTTTGCCCAATGAGGGCGACTTTGTGCCGAAAGGAGGTGAGACAACAAAATGGCTTTTATTACAGTAAATTCGAGCGAATCGATCGAGTCCGCTCTGCGTCGGTTTAAACGCAAAGTGATCAGCGAAGAGATCATCAAGGATCTCAAGAAGCATTCTCACTTCATTCCGCCCGGACAGAAGGCAAAATTGAAATCTGCGAATGCACGTAAACGTAACCGCAGACGTTTTCGCCAGCAACGACCGGCACCTGGTTCCGGAGCGGGAGCAGGAGCGGGATCAAGCGCAGCAAAACCGGCAGCGGCCGGGCAGAACAAATAACCGAGAAATCTAAGGTGAAAAGGTGAAAGAGTGAAAAAGCTTGCTCGGCATCTTTTTCACTTTTTCACTTTTAAACTGTTTCGCTCTTTACACGTTTCACTTTTCCGATGTCACGAACGCGAATTTTGATCACGAACGACGACGGTTATCACGCCGATGGGATCGTCGCGCTTGAGGCCGTCTTAAGCGAGATCGGCGATGTTTATGTCGTCGCACCCGAGTCCGAAATGAGCGGGGCTTCACACAGTTTGACGCTCGCGCGCCCCTTGCGCATCCGTCAACGCGCGCCGCGTCACTGGACGGTTGACGGCACGCCGACGGACTGCGTGACGCTTGCGCTAAATCAAATTCTTGGCGATGATGAGCGCCCACATATTTGCTGTTCGGGCATAAACCACGGCGCAAATCTCGGCGACGACGCAACCTATTCCGGCACCGTTGCCGGTGCTCTCGAGGCAACAATTCTCGGCGTTCCGGGACTCGCGTTCAGCCTGGTGGCGTATCGCGATCACGACTTTACCGAATCCGCACGCATTGCGGGTGAGATCACTCGCAGAGCTATCGCCGAGGGGATTCCGGACGGCACCTTGCTTAATGTAAATGTGCCGAAAGGCGTTCCGACGGGAATGCGCGTAACGAAACAAGGTTTTAAGAGTGCGCGACCGGTTATCAGCGAACACATCGATCCGCGCGGCAAACTTTACTATTGGATAGGCGAAGAGCGCAGCGGCTTTCGTGCCGAGGGCGGCACTGATTTTGAGGCGATCGCTGAAGGTTACGTTTCGATCACGCCGATGCGGAGCGATCTGACAAACCACAACGCAATCGAAACTCTCAAAAGGTGGAACTCATGAACGGCGCGGCGAAAACTACACCAACCCTGACCGACGAGATGTCGATGCAGCGGCTGAGAATGGTCGAGCGGCTGGCGGAACATTACAAGATCGCGGATGTGCGGGTGATTGACGTCATGAACCGTCTGCCAAGACACCTGTTTGTGCCCGAGGCGATCAAATCGCAAGCTTACAACGACAATGCGTTGCCGATCTCGTTCGGCCAGACGATATCGCAGCCTTTCATCGTCGCTCGCATGACGGAGTTGCTCGAACTAAAAGGTGACGAAAAGGTGCTCGAGATCGGCGCCGGTTCGGGTTATCAGACAGCCGTGCTCGCATCGCTCGCTCGAAAGGTCTTTGCGATCGAGCGAATCGATTCACTCGCAAACGAAGCCCGCCTGCGACTGCAAACGCTTGGGTTTAGGAATGTTACGCTTAAGGCCGCCGATGGCACCGAAGGTTGGAACGCATATATGCCATACGACGCGATCCTCGTCGCCGCAGGCGGTCCCGAAATTCCCGAACCGCTTGTCGAGCAGTTAAAAGTTGGCGGCAAACTCGTGATCCCGATCGGCAGAGATCAAAAGTCGCAGATGCTGATCCGCGTCACGCGAAAACGATTCGGATATAAGCAGGAGAATTTTGGCGCGTGTGCGTTTGTGCCTCTTATCGGCGAACATGGTTGGCAACAAAAGTAAAAACGGTTGAAAGTGAAAGAGCTTTTCACTTTTATACTTTTTTGCTCTTCCACTATTTATTATGGATTCAGTCATTGATTTTCTTTATCAGGTCAAGGATTTTCTTAATCCGAAATTTTTGATCGATTACTTACTTAATTTGCTCGGTGGATATGTTTATCTCGGGCTGTGGTTCATTGTTTTTGCCGAAACAGGCTTGGCCGTCGGCTTTTTTCTGCCGGGCGATTCGCTGCTTGTCGTGTCTGGATTGTTCGCAGCGGCTGGCAAGTTAAATGTCTGGCTCGTGATGCTCGCGTTTTTCTTAGGTTCGGTAGTCGGTGACAGCACAGGCTACTGGACCGGGCGTTGGATGGGCAAAACGCTTTTCAACCGCGAAGACTCGTTGATCTTCAAACCGAGTCGCGTTGAAAAAGCTCATGCTTTCTTTGAAAAATATGGCGTAAAAACAGTCATACTCGCGCGGTTTGTGCCCATTGTTCGCACATTTGCACCGTTGGTCGTCGGCGCTGCCGAAATGCCGTAGTCGCGTTTTCAGCCATTTAGCATTCTCGGCGGTGCACTGTGGATCTCGAGCATGGTTCTGGCAGGTTACTTTCTCGGCGGAGTGATCGAGCGCGCGTTAGGCATCACGCTCGAAGATCACATCGAAAAGGTTGTGATAGTCGTTGTCTTTCTCTCACTGCTGCCGCCGATCATCGAGTTTCTAAAACATAAGTTCGGTAAAAAACACGATCTCATCGACGAAGTGATCGAAGTTGTCGAGGACGAAAAGGCAGCCGGCTGATCGACATTAGCGTTTGCGAACGTAATGTTCTAGACTCTTACATTGACTTATCGGGGCGTAGCGCAGTCTGGTAGCGCGCACGGTTCGGGACCGTGAGGTCGGAGGTTCGAATCCTCTCGCCCCGACCACATAGATGAAGGGAAGTTCGTTTTTAAGCGGACTTCCTTTTTTTTTCGACCTTCCGCATCGCGATTTGTGACCCGCGTCACATACTCGACTTGCCATCTGCGATATTCAACGGCTGAAAGTCACTTTGAAGAAAGCCGGAGCTTCAACGCTTCCACGATTTTTTGGAGGAGGAATGAAGCAATGAAAAGACTCTTAATAACCGCCACCTTTTTCCCGGCGCTAATGTTACTTGCCTCACAGTTCATAGCGTTTGCCCAGCAAGGTCAGCAAAGTTCAGCTTCCCAGTCGGCCGCCAACGGTTTGAATACCGTGACCTTTGATATGGCCGCGGGCAAGATCAAGGTTTATCTGCCTGAAGACATACGGGCCGGCGACACCATCTCCGGCACGGTTTCGGCTGAGCCCCGAGGCAACACTGACGCCGAGCGAATGGCGAATGAGGGCGTCCTCAACGGAATGGTGATCGATCTGAATGGTGAAAAGCTGGTTTCGGCCGGCCAAGGCAGCTTCAACTGGTCAACAAGCTCCGCGGGTTTGAAACGTAATCTCAGCGTTTTCAGCGGGCAAGGTTCTCAAAAACCGGTCGCGACGGCGAAACTAACGCTTTCGCAATCGGCCGGCACTGCGCCTTCGGATCTTAGCCTGCCTCAACTCGGGCAGACCGGACGGCCGGTTGAGATATTTGGCCCATTCGACGGGAATGCGGCAAATACTACCTGTTCAATTGCCGGTCAGAGCATCCCGATCATCGCCGAATCGCCGCGGCAGGCCGTAGTTATCAGTCCGACAGCGGTAACCGGTCCGACACAGATTAGGGTTACCGAGGGCGGGAACGATCGCACCGGAACCTATCGAAACGTGGGCGTAAATCTTAGTTCACCAAAGACTAGTCTCGTGCGGGGCGAGAAGACCACGGTATCCGTCCAGGTGAGCGGGCTCGAGGGCATTAAGTCAAATGTCCCGCTCAAACTGGTAACGACCGGGTCAGCGAACATGAGCGGGGGAAATACGCAGACGATCGACATTCGCCCGATGGACGTTGGCTCGGCCGGCAATTTCATTCGCAATTTTGATCTGACCGGTGCGAAAACCGGCGGGTTCACCGTCACGGGTACGGTACTCACCGGTCAGCCAGTCGCCGGGAATAAGTGCAAATGCGTGTGCGAACTTGGCAAGACGCCCATTGTTACCGCGGGAAAAAGTAAGATCGATGGCGGCGGAATGCAGCATGCCTTTAAGGCGAATGTGGCCAAGGCCGCCTGTAACGGCAACAAGTGCAGCATTGAGAAAACCGAATACTCATGGTCGATCGGAGTCGGAAGCACCGCGACCTGCACGGTTACCGGTGCAAAGAAAGACGGCGAGGCATTGAAGCTCGACGTTACAGGCGCCGGGACGGTAGTACTTACCGTCACGGTGACGATCACGTGTAGCGACGGGACAAAGTGTTCGGCGTCCGGCACGAAGACCTTCACTGTCGAGGCGAAGTAGTCTCAAAACTACGCAGCCGTGGTCAGAATTTGAACTGATAGCGAATGGTAAGACTGCGCCCTGGGCCGTCAATTCCCCAACCGGGAGCGCGATGGCTTTTGTCGGCGATGTTTTCAAAGTCAATGCTTAGAAGTTGTTTATCACTGAGACGATAGCCGCCGCGCAGATTGAATAATGCATAGCCGGGAATCGCGGCAAACAGAGGCACGGTTGTTTCGTTGTCAACAACTAAGACGCCGTTGATCGTCGCGCCGATCGGCAGCACGCGATTCAGAACTTGTATCAGAGTTTCGCCCGTCGCGGTGAGGACGTAGTTATCGTTTGCCGTTCCGCAGGGCGCTCCGCCCGTGTTTATCGAAAGAGCGCGAACGCACGCGCCGCGGCGGATAAAGTCTTGAATCTGCGAGCGCGAACGAGCGCCGCCAGTTCTGCGGTCGGCAACGTCGAGCGTCGAAAGCCTCGATTGGCGACCCGCTGCGTTAACGTAACCTTCGACCCAGTATTTTTTCCCAGACGGCTGATAGCGCAATCGCGCAAATCCTAGAGCCGGCGGCAGTCCTCCGCCACCGAGATTTGGCACAACACCGGTCGCTTTGTCCGCCGCGAAAACGTAAGAGTAGTTCCCTGCCGCCGTCCACGAGTCCGTTAATCGATATTCAAAGTTTGCTTCGGCGCCTTTGATCCGGGTGTTGCTGAAGTTTGCTTGCACAAACACCGGCGATGTCGAGACCGGAACAAAAACCGCACCGGTTGAAATTTGGGTAACAGGCTGACCGCCCAACTGAAAGCCCGGCGCGACCGGTGGCAGGATCAACGTATGCCGAACGATCGTGTCGCCATAATCGACACCGAAGCCGGTCACGCTGGCCCCAAACCTTTTGTTGTTGTATCGCAGACTGAGATCGTAATTATTACTGATCTCGGATCTCAGAGGGGAAACGGCTGCGCCCGAGGAAACCGCCGACGCGTCAGCCGTCGTCCCGATAGTCGCACCAAGCCCCAACACGGACGAGGTCGAAACCTGGAATCCGACGCCGACGAGTCCGAGACCGCCGAGGGCGGTGATATTCGGCGCGCGAAATCCGCGTGAAAAGTTGAACGCGGCGTTAAGTCCGTCCATGATCGTAACGGTCGCCCCGACGCGGCCCGAGAAATCTTCGAACCGGGCGGATTCATCGGGAAATAACGGCTGTCCCCCGACAAGCGGAGCATCCGATGCACGAGCTTTGTATTGCCCAACGTTGTAACGCACAGCTCCGCTGATGCGCAATCGGTTCGGCACGGCCTCAAAAACATTCTGCACATACGCACCCGACAGATCGTAGGTCGAACCGTTCGGAACGCGTGGACGCTCGAGCCTGACGACGCCATTTGTAGGATTCGTGCTAAACGACGGAGCAGTAACGCTGTCATGATAGTGATCACCGCCGACCAGAAAACTGTTGTGTTTGAATTGTTTGTCGAAATAGAACGCGACGCCCCACGTCGTCGTTCGCTCGCGGTCATTTATGATCGCGGCCGTCGGATTGCCCTGCCCGCCTTGGTTGATGCGTTCCTCGCGTTGGCTGTTGTAGGAAACGGTGGTCGAAAAATTGTCAAAAAATCCTACGCCGTGTTTGTAGTAACGCACGTAACCAAAATCGAGCATCAGGTTTTTTAGTTCAGCGATCAGGTTGCCGTCACCGCCGATTAGCTGGTCGTAACGCTTCCCGCCGTCCTGCTGGCTTCGCTGATAGCGAAAGCTTAGCGTCTGGCCGGACTCGAACGTTGCGTTCGCATGAAATGTACCGCCGTATTGCGTGAAAGCCGTATCCGGGAGCCGCTCGCTGCCGATGATGTTCGACGGTAAACCGAGAAACCGCGTTATCGCGGAATGGCTATCGATGCCGCCGCCGGGGCGCAGCGTGTTAACCCGCCGGCCGACAATGTTCGTCAAAAAGCCGTAATGCTTCGTACCGTAACCAACAAGCGCGTTGCCGGCGAACGCGGTGTCGGCGCTGTTGAACATCGTATTTACTTCGCTGTTCCAGCGCGGGCTCGTGAATCCATATTCGGGTTGTCGTGAGAGAAGCTGCACATTGCCACCGAGGCCGTCCGAGCCAAACTGCGCCGTGTTTGGGCTACGCTGGATCTCGATCGAGCCAAGCGCGGTCGGCTCATTGAGGTTGAAAAACGTATTTATGCCGCCGCGCTGGGTGGCATTTGTAAAACGCACGCCGTCAACATAAACACCGACCTCGGTCAGCCCACGCACAAGTACGGCGCCGACCGTTGGACTGGTGCGCTGAACCGAAACACCCGTTTCCTCTTCGGCAGCTTGAGCGAGAACGCTCGTCGTTCGCTGCTGCAGAGCATCGGGCGAAACGACGTTGACCTGCACCGGCACTTTGCTCAGATCTTCGACCAGGCCGGTGTCCGCAGTGACAGTGACACGCTCGCTTAGCTGATTGATCTGCAGAACAAGCGCGATATCGGTACGATCGGTGCCCGCGATTTTTACACTTTCGCTGCGTGTGCTGAAATTCGCCCGTGTTACGACGATGACATACGAACCGTCCTCGACATCCTCAAATCGAAATCGCCCCTGTACATCGGACTCGAACACAGCAATAGTCACCTGCTGTGCATTTACGAGACGAACGGTCGCACCCTGAACAACGGCGCCGGCCGCGTCGGTTATCGTGCCCGAGATCGCATTGCCGGCATTTTGCGCAAAACAACACACAGCGAAGGTGAACGCGAGGAGCACAGTGACGGCAAGTTTTTGCATGTTGCAAGCTATGAGGAAAGTTAGATCTGATACGTTGCCACGCTTGTCGGCGTTTCAAAACATCGGACTTTGTACACGCTAACGCGATCGTCCGCGACGCGCGAGTTAAGGTATTCGAGAAAGTAGCGTGCGAGGTTTTCGGCCGAGGGGTTTAACTCCTCGTCAAATGGCGGCAGCTCGTTCAAATTGCGGTGATCGAGATATTTGACGATCTCGTCGGCGGCGTCTTTTAGCTCGCCAAAATCTATCAGCAGCCCGATGTTGTTCAATTCCTCACCGCGGGCGTAGATCTCGACCTTGTAATTGTGACCGTGCAGATTCTCACACTTCCCCTTGTAGCCGCGCAACTGATGCGCACTCGAGAAATTGCGTTCGATCATCACTTCAAAAAATGCGGACATAAGTGCTCAGCACCAACGGTGCGTCGGTAATTCAACTCGGGGCACGCCGTAAAGCTAATGTGCTTCGTCAAACGCACCGAAGGTGCATAGTAATTTAGCCAGCGGCAACGCCGCTGGAAGGTCATGGAAGACAAGACCAAGCCGCAACGCGGCGGCGTAATCTCAATCCCAAACATAGTTCTCATCATAATCTATGGAGTGTTTCTCCAAAAGCCGCCGAAACTCATCCTTGAACTCCTGCTTTTTGTGATGCTCTTTCTGATTAGCAATATATTTAATCACTCTCTCGACCGATGAACTGCTGACCGAAAAAACTCCATAACCGGTTTGCCATTGAAACTTGCTAAATCGCCGTCCTTTTGTCTTTATCCACTTCGAACTGCGTTTCTTAACCATTTCAACAAGATGCGCTACGGCACAAGTTCTCGCAAGATTTAGAAGAATGTGAGCGTGATCCGCGACACCGCCGATTATCGTTGCGGGCGAACCGCACTCTTCAAAGAGAACCTTTGCCATGTATGCGTACAATTCCGGTTGGATCGACTCGTCGATGAACGGTTGGTGGTTTTTAGTCGAGAAAACTATATGTAAATAGATTTGTGAGAGTGACTGTGGCATAAATTTTCAAAAAGGGAGCGGAGGCTTGATGCAGTTGACCTGCAGCAACGACGATCGCACCATATTTTATCAAATTTCTTTTCCACGATTAATTACTCCGCCGCGTTGCGGCTTGGTCATTGTAACGCCATTCCCTGCGGCGATGCCGCAGGCTAAATTACTCTGCACCTTCGGTGCGTAGGAAAAGTCATGAGTCAGCCGGCGTGTCGCCGGTTCGGCCACATCGGCCCTTCGGTTCCTACTTGAAAATGTCTTCGATATCATTCAACTCACTCGTTATCCGCATCCTTGGCAAACTCTGAAGAAAATCGCGGCCGTACTGTTTTGTGCGCAGACGCGGGTCGAGTATCGCGATCACCCCTCGGTCCTCGCGGCTCCGGATCAGGCGGCCAATTCCCTGTTTTAGGCTTATGATCGCCTGCGGCACGCTGTAATCGAAGAACGATCGGCCGCCGTTCTCGTCGATAAATTTGCTGCGAGCCTGAACTAAAGGATCGGTCGGCACCGCAAACGGCAGCTTGTCGATGATGACGCAGCTAAGTTGTTCGCCCTGCACATCGACGCCCTGCCAAAAGCTCGAGGTCGCGAATAGAACAGCATTCGACGTCGCACGAAACTTATCGAGCAAGCCGGTCTTTGACATCGTTCCTTGCAAAAAACATGGGAAACCGATGCGTGATGAGACCAACTCGAACAGCGCCGTCATAGATTGGTTACTCGTGCAAAGCACAAATGCACGCCCCTCGGTTCGCTGTAGGATCTGTACGATCTCGGCAGCCGCCATCTGCGTGAATTCGGGAGAGCGCGGATCGGGCATCGTCCTTGGCAGATAGAGCAATGCCTGCTGCTCATAATCAAACGACGACGGTGCGACAAGAGTGTCGGTCTTTGCTTTGCCGAGGCCCAGGCGGTCGCGGATAAAATTAAAACTTCCGTTTGTCGCGAGCGTCGCCGACGTGAGCACGCACGTATCGACCTTATCGAAAAGTTTTTCGTTCAAGAGCTGCGAGACATCGACCGGCGACGCCTGTAGATAAATGCCGCGGCCGCGACGCTCGAGCCAGTAAACAAAGTTGCGATCGGCTACACGGACGATAAAGTCGAGATCAAAGCGTGTCTGACGGATTCTGCGAACGACGCTCTCAGCCTCAGGGATCTTCTCGCTATACGCGTCTGTCTCGGTTTCGAGACGACCGAGCGCATCATCGAGCGCGTTGTACGCTTCACCAAGCCGCGTTGGCCGCGTATCGCCGCCGCTCGTACGTTCGCTGAACTCGTCCGCGAGCAGCGGAAACCGTCCCTCGGCGCCGCGAGCTTGGTCAAAGCGCACCCAAAACTGCTCACTGAGGCCTGCGACTTTCGCACACGTCTTGCCGATACCTACGGCCGCGATCGCGTCGTTGATCGGCAGTTGGTTCGCGTCCTTTACAAGTTCATCGATGCGAAAATTCGAGACCTGAAACCCAAAATAGTCCGCCGCGATGTCCTCGATCAGATGTGCCTCGTCAAAGATCACGGCCGTGTAGTCAGGTATCACCTTGCCAAACTGGTTGCCTCTCACATTGAGATCGGCGAAGAACAGATGATGGTTTACGATGACGATCTCGGCCGCGTCGGCGCGGGCGCGCATCAACGTAATAAAGCACGGTTCGAAGTCGGGGCACTTTTGCCCGATGCAAATATCGCTGCGTGCATTTATGCGATTCCAAAAACTCAGGTTTTCGGGTAGGTAGGTCAGCTCGGCGCGGTCGCCCGTCTTTGTATCGCGGACCCAATCGGCCACCTCGCGAAAGTGGTCGATCTCGTCCAGCCCTTCGAGGATCGGCTGATCACCCGCCTTATGAACGCGATACTGACACGCGTAGTTCGAACGGCCTTTCATATAGGCGGCCGTGAATTTTGCGGGTAATGTCTTTTGCAGAAACGGAATGTCCTTTTCCATAAGTTGCTCCTGCAGATTTTTTGTACCCGTCGAGATGACGATGCGCCGTTTGGATCGAAGCGTCTCTTCGATCGCCGGTATCAAATACGCAAGCGTTTTCCCCGTGCCCGTGCTTGCCTCGACGATAAGATGTCTCTTCTCAGCAAAGGCCCGAGAGATCGCCCCGGCCATCTCGACCTGCCCCTCGCGATGTTCGTAGGCGGGATGGAACTGGGCGATCAGCCCGTCCGGGCCAAAGACCTTGCCGTTAATCGTTGCAGTCGTTGCTTTTGCTGGTTGTTTTCCGCTGGACATTTTTCGAGGTCAGATTTGGCGTTTCGGATAATAAATGCTGTAAAATGAATCTTTCAACCTATCGCCGCAGCATCAGAACCTCCATTTTAGTGCTTCGAGCAAAATTCACGAAACAGAGGAATTTTTTATGACCAAACGCAGTATCTTTTTATCGCTCATTATCTTGGCTCTTGTCGCGATCGTTGTTTTGTTGCCGTATCAACGAAGCAGCAAAGCATCCGGCGGCGGACTCATCGAGCGGACAAAAAGTCACGACGACGGATTACCGAATTACGACATTCGCTCCGACAGATCTGCGTTTGAGAAGATCGCTGCCTATCGCTCGGCGTCCGCAAAGACGGCTGCTCAGGTTGCCGACATTCGAAGCGAGTTTGTGGCCGGCGAAGCGTCGCTGCAACAACGCGTGCCGACGCTCAAGGTCGAATACAACCTTGATATTCGCACGCCCGAGGTTATTGCTCCGGCAGTTAACCTCGCACCCGCTTTCTTGACGGGCCGTTCTAACGCAAAGCGTTCCGAGACACTGCGAGCGTTTGTAAAGGAAAATAACTCCCTCATCGGCATTAACGATGCTCAGGCGGATGACCTAATGGTGACCGCCGACTACACAAACCCGGACGGCAATCTTTCGTTTGCTCACCTCGAGCAGTTTGTTAATGGCGTGCCGGTCTTTCGCGGTGAGGTAAAAGCAGGTTTTACAAAACGCGGCGAGATGATCCGCGTGATAAACAACCTCGCTCCGGGGCTCGATTACGAAAGCCTTTCGTCAGACTTTGGCGCTCCGATAGATGCGGTAAACGCTGCGCTGCGCTCCATCAACCACGACGGATCGAAACTCGATCTGTCGCGAAACGCAAAAGCCTCGACCGATCTAAAACAGGTTTTCGGCACCGGCGATTCGGCAACGACGGCCGAGAAAATGTATTTCCCGACCGAGCCGGGCGTCGCCGTTCCGGCGTGGCGTGTTTTGATATGGCAGCCGGTGAACGCCTTCTATGTGATCGTCGATGCTCACACCGGAACAATGCTCTGGCGTAAGAACATCACCGAAGATCAGACCGAGTCGACGACAATGCAGGTCTACAACAACCCGCTCGCGATGGTGAACTCGGCCGAGTCGCCAGCACCGCTTACCCCCGGACCGATCGATCCGGGTCTGGGAACTCAGGGACCGCTACTGTCGCGAGCGAACGTCGCGCGCGTAGGCAACGAGGCTCCGTACACCTTCAACAACCTTGGCTGGATCAACGACGGACAGAACGTAACGGACGGCAACTCGAATGAGGCCGGACTCGACCGCGTCGCGCCTGACGGTGTGGACGCCCCGCAACCCGGCGACGGCCCGTGCCCAGGAGCCGGCTGCCGCGTGTTTACATCCACGTGGAACCCGCCGCCCGGCAATCCGGCGCCCGGGGACGCTCCGCTGACCACACAGGCCCAGCGCGGAGCCGTTATCCAGATGTTCTACACGATGAACTGGTACCATGACGAGCTTTACCGTCTTGGATTCACGGAACAGGCGCGAAACTTCCAGAACGACAACTTCGGCCGCGGAGGCGCCGGGGCCGACCGCATCAGATCTGAAGGCCAAGACTCGAGCGGCACAAATAACGCAAACTTCTCGACGCCGGCCGACGGCGGACGCGGACGTATGCAGATGTACATATTCACCGGCCCCGACCCCGACCGCGACGGCACGACCGACGTTGACATCATTTATCACGAAGCGACCCACGGAACGTCCAACCGCCTGCACGGAAACGGAAGCGGGCTCTCGCTTAACATGTCACGCGGAATGGGCGAAGGCTGGAGCGATTTTTACGCCCATGCAATGCTCTCGCAGGAAAGCGATCCGTTGGCGGGCATTTACACGACGGGTGGTTATGTACTGGTCACGCCGACCTATTTCGGCAACTTTTATTACGGCATACGCCGCTTCCCAAAGGCAATAATGTCATTCACCGGCGGGCCGCTGAACCGTCCGCACAACCCGTTGACTTTCGCGGATATCGATGGAACACAGATAAACACCAGCGACGGAGCATTTCCGCCTCGCGGCGGGGGCTCGGCGGATCAAGTGCATAACGCGGGCGAGGTGTGGAGCAGTGCACTGTGGGAAGTGCGCGCTAAATACGTTACCAGACTCGGCTGGGAAGTCGGTAATCGCCGCTGGCTTCAATTCGTCACAGACGGAATGAAGCTTGCTCCGCTGGGGCCAACGTTTTTGACCGAGCGTGACGCTATCATCGCTGCTGCGTTAGCAAGCGGGACGCCTGCCGATGTCGCGGACGTGTGGGCCGGTTTCGCAATTCGCGGAATGGGGTTTAGCGCATCGATACAAACTACAGGTACCGGTGTTGGCGACGCGCGTGTGACGCAGGCCTTCGATCAGCCGAACTTACTGCAAACTCCTAATCTTACGGTCACCGATCCGGGCGGCGATAACGACGGATTCCCCGAACCGGGTGAGACGATAAGCGTAAACGTCCCGCTCACAAACAACACGGGAAGTGCCGCGACCGGGACAACGGCACAAATTGTCGGCGGGGGTTCGGCAAATTACGGCACGATCGCAAACGCGCAGACAGTGACCCAGGGCATTAGTTACACCGTCCCGGCAAACACGCCGTGCGGAAGCTCTGTCACGCTGACGATCAACATCAACAGCAGCTTGGGTGCAACGAGTTTTAACCGAACGATCATCATCGGCGTGCCACAAACAACGTTTATGGAGAACTTCGATGGCGTCGCGGCTCCGGCTCTGCCCGCCGGTTGGACCGCAGCGGTCGTTCAGAGCGGGATCAACTTTGTGGGTTCGACGCTCAGTCCCGACAGCGCGCCAAACTCGGCCTATGCGCTAAACCCGGCAACCGTCGGCGGCGGCACAGATCTGACGTCGCCCGCGATGGCGATCACCGCTTCGGCCGCGACAGTGAGTTTCCGCAACCGTTATGACACTGAGGGCGGATGGGACGGCGGCGTGCTCGAGATCAGCATCGGCGGCGGGGCGTTTCAGGACATCATCACCGCGGGTGGCCGCTTTATCGAGAACGGTTACAACGGAGTGCTCGGCGCCGGTGCAAACAACCCGCTCGCGAACCGAAACTCGTGGAACGGCCTGTCGAATGGCTATGTAAATTCAACCGTCCAACTTCCCGCATCGGCCGCCGGACAAAACGTGCAGTTCAGATGGCGATTCGGCTCAGACGACAACACGGTCGGGCAGGGCCCAAATCCGGGTTGGTACATCGACGGGATCAAGGTCGTCGGCAGCTATTCGTGCTCGCTTACTCCGTCGATAAAGTCACGAGCTGACTTCGACGGTGACGGCAGAACAGACGTTTCGGTTTACAGACCGAGCGAAGGCAACTGGTATCTCAGCCGCTCGACCGCAGGTTTTGCCGCCGTGAATTGGGGACTGTCCACAGACATTGCGACGCCCGGCGATTTTGACGGCGACAACAGGGCCGACACGGCAGTCTTTCGGCCGTCGAACGGCACGTGGTATGTCCTCAACAGCTCGAACAGCACATTTTCGTTTGTGAATTTTGGTCTGGCGGGCGATATTCCCCAGTCCGGTGATTATGACGGTGACAACCGTGCGGACTTTGCCGTTTTTCGCCCCACGAATAATGTCTGGTATGTGCTTAACAGCGGCGGTGGAACCTTAATCACCGCTTTTGGCGCCGCGGGCGACATTCCCGTTCGTGCCGATTACAGCGGTGATGGCAAAACAGACGTCGCAATATTTCGGCCATCGGCAAATCAATGGTGGATAGCAAGCAGCAGTGGCGGTGTGAGTGCAGCGACATTTGGCGCAAGCGGTGACAAGCCCGTTCCTGCCGATTACGACGGCGATAATAAAGATGACGTCGCGATCTATAGACCATCAACCGGTCAATGGTGGATCTTACAGAGTTCGAACGGCGCCGCGGCGGCAGTTACATTTGGCATCTCGACGGATATTCCCGTGCCGGGCGACTACGACGGCGACGGGCGTGACGATCAGGCGATCTATCGAAACGGCCAATGGTGGTTAAATCGGTCAACCGCAGGCATTACGGCGCTGAATTTCGGGCTGGCAACCGACACGCCGATTCCGGCTAAATATGTCCCGTAGAAATGCCGTAGTTCGTTTGTATTTTGGGCGCGTTTACCATATACTTTCGGTCAATTCAGTTTTTTTCAAATTATTTCGGTAAATGATGCCTGTAGCTCGAGGCAGGTAGTTCGGGTCAGAATTTCAAACAAGTAGGAGAAAGTTATGTCAAAAAGGTCGATGTTTGACGTCCGCACCGGCGTCTTGTTTTGTTTGTTTGTCGTTGGGATGATTGCCGTGTTGGCGATTATCCCTTTTCAGTTTGGATCAAAGGCGCAGATCAAAACGGGCAGTGGCCTGTTTACGCGCACGGAGAGTCATGATCCGAGTCTGCCGAACTACGATATTCGCGATTCGGCAAAGGAAGAGGCCGTTATGGACTTCTTTGCCTCGGCCCGTGGCAGAGCCAACAAGGACGCGACCGTTGTGGCCGATATCCGCGAGGGATTTGTTCGTGGCGAGAGCTCGTTAAAGTCTCGCATTCCGCAAGTCAAGGTTGAATACAACGCTGACATTCGAACTCCTGAGGTGATAACGCCGGATGTTTGGAAGAACAGGATCGAATGGCTTTCTTCCCCGTCGACCGGAAAACGCTCGGAGATACTCCGTAATTTTGTTAAAGAGAATAACGAGCTGATCGGCATCAATGACCGGCAGGCCGATTCGTTAAAGGTCCTGGCCGATTACACAAACCCCGACGGCAATATTTCTTATGCACACCTTGAGCAGATGATCAATGGCGTGCCCGTGTTCCGCGGCGAAGTAAAGGCCGGATTTACGACAGACGGCCGCATCATCCGCGTCATCAACAACCTCGCACCCGGCCTCGATTACGAGTCGCTTTCGACCGATTTTCGCGATCCATCTGAAGCCGTTCGCAGTGCTTTTAAGCATGTTGGCCGCGAGATGAAAGACGACGACGTTACGCCAAACTCGGCGAAGTCGAACGACCTCGTTGTCAGGATGGGTAATGGCGGTGACTGGGCAACCACGGCTGAGAAGATGTATTTCCCGACCGAACCGGGCGTCGCTTTCCCGGCTTGGAGAGTTCTGGTTTGGGAACCGGTCAGTGCTTATTACGTCATCGTTGACGCCGAAACAGGCAGAATGCTCTGGCGCAAGAACATCACAGAAGATCAAACCCAGTCGGCGACTTATCAGGTTTATAACAATCCAAATTCTTATATGCTGGCGGCGGATAGTCCGGCGCCGTTTTCACCCGGACCGACCGGTCCGATCAACACACAGGCACCGTTGGCGACTCGAACCAACGTAGCTTTGATCGGGAACGAGGCTCCAAACACTTTCAATAACAATGGCTGGATCACCGATGGCGCGAATATTACGGACGGTAATGCGACCGAAGCTGGTGTGGATCGTGTGGCGCCTAACGGCGTCGATGCCCCGCAAACGGGCTCTCCGAACCGCGTTTTCGACTCGACTTGGAACCCTGCACCCGGAAGTCCCGCACCCGGTGACGATCCGCTTACCGCTCAGGCCCAACGCGGTGCGGTCATCCAGATGTTTTATCTAATGAACCGCTATCACGATGTTCTCTATCAAAGAGGATTTACGGAACAGGCATTCAATTTTCAGGCCAGCAACTTCGGCCGCGGCGGAGCCGAAGCCGATCGCGTCTCTTCGGAAGGTCAGGATTCGTCCGGAACCAACAATGCAAACTTTGCGACACCGGCAGACGGTGGACGAGGACGCATGCAGATGTTCCTTTGGACGGGCCCGACGCCGGATTATGACGGCACGGCAGACGCCGAAGTCGTTATCCACGAAGTTACGCACGGACTCTCAAATCGTTTGCACGGCAACGCGGCAGGCCTTTCAACCAATATGTCGCGCGGCATGGGCGAGGGCTGGGGCGACTGGTACGCATACACTATGCTTGCCGAACCAGCCGACGCGATCAACGGCGTTTACACCACGGGCGGTTATGCAACCTTCATGTTGGGTGGATTTACGTCAAACTACTATCACGGTATTCGCCGATTCCCACGGGCACCGATTACGTTCACGGGCGGCCCGAACAATCTTCCGCACAATCCGTTCACATTCAAACATCTGAACTCAAATTGCGACACGACGCTCGGAACTACCGCAGCGGCAGTGAGCAGCGCATTCCCGCGTAATCCGGTTATTTCGACGTCATCAGGCGTTCAGGCTTGTGACCAGGTTCACAACGCGGGCGAGATTTGGTCGAGTGCTCTGTGGGAGGTTCGCAACCGGATGGTCACGCGCCTCGGGTTTACGCCCGGAACAACTCGCGTTCTACAGGTCGTCACCGATGGGATGAAGCTCGCCCCGGTCGGCCCGACGTTCTTGCAGGAACGTGATGCGATCATCGCAGCGGCGGCGGCTCTGCCGGTTGCTCCTGAAGCCGCGGCGGACGTGTTCGACGTTCGTGAAGGTTTCCGGGTCCGCGGTATGGGCTTCTCGGCAAGCATTCAAAATGCGGGAACGGGCGCAAATAACGCGGCCGTGACCGAAGCCTTCGACGTACCGAACGCAGTCATCACCAACCCGATCACGGTGAGCGATTCGACAGGCGACAACGATGGTTTCCCCGAACCGGGTGAGAACCTGCTTGTAAGCGTTCCGATCACAAACAACTCGGGCGGCGGATCGATCAGTAACGTAAACGCGCAAGTTACCGGCGGCGGCGGTGCGGTCAGCTATGGCAGTATTGCCGATGGGGCGACTGTAACCCGTAACCTGACATATACCGTTCCGGGCGGCGCGGCTTGCGGTAGTGTCCATCAGATCACGATCACCGGAACAAGCGATCTCGGCGCTTTGAACCCGCAGAACTTTAGCTTCACTCTCGGTGCTCCGGTTGGCGGACCGCCCGTTACCTTTAACGGCGGGGCCATTGCAAATCCGGGAACCGGTACAGTTGGCGTTGCAGCTCCGTATCCATCGACGATCAATGTTTCCGGTTTGTCAGGGAATAAGAAGATCATACTTGAATTTACCAATCTTAATACCACCTTCCCGGGTGACATGGATTGGCTTCTGGTTGGACCTGGCGGGCAGAAGTATATCGTAATGTCCGATGTGGTCAGTGCATTTTCAACACAAACCAACGCGACCGTTGTTCTTAAAGATGGTGCGGCGGCGGCATTGCCGACAGGAGCATTGGCGAATATGGCTGGCGAATGGAGACCAACCAATCACGGTGCGAACGATGCTTTTGCAGCTCCGGCTCCGGCAGCTCCATATGAAAATGCCGAACCGGGCGGCGCAGCAACATTTGCTTCCGTCTTTGGAACAAGCGGAGCGGCGATGAACGGGACTTGGTCGTTGTATGGCGTCGACGACGTCAGCGGCGATATTGCAACCATAACAGGTTGGAAACTTACGTTCGAAGCCAACGACTTTGTCTGTACTACGAATGTTAGATCCCGTGCCGACTTTGACGGCGACGGCAGAACCGATCTGTCGGTTTACCGTCCGTCAGAAGGCAACTGGTATCTCCAACGCTCGACTGCCGGTTTTGGAGTCCTGAATTGGGGCCTCTCAGGCGACACGCTTGTGCCGGGCGACTATGACGGTGACGCCAAAGCAGATACCGCAGTCTTCCGACCGGATGCAAATCCGGCTAGCGCGGACTACTTTGTTCTAAATAGCAACGGTTTCACGGTGTCCGGTTTTTCATGGGGGAGCCCCGGCGATCTGCCGGTCTCGGGTGATTACGACGGTGACGGAAAAACCGATCAGGCGATATACCGGCCATCGGAAGGTACATGGTACATCCGTAACAGTGGTAACTCATCGGCCAGCGTCATCCCGTTTGGTCTAAACGGAGATATTCCGTTGGCATTCGATCTGGAAAATGACGGCAAAACAAACCTTGCCGTTTTCCGGCCGAGCGAAAACAGATGGTACATCGCGAGAAATACCGGTGTTCCGGCTCAGAACTTTGAGGCGTTAGTATTCGGCCAGGCTGGTGACAAGCTGGTACCGGCGGATTACGACGGCGACAACAAGGATGATATTGCGGTGTTCCGCCCGTCGACGGGTCAGTGGATCATCCGTCGAAGCTCGACTGGCGCGACGAGGTTTACCTTCTTTGGTAATTCGACGGACGTGCCCGTTCCGGGTGACTATGACGGTGACGGCAGCGACGATCTCGCGATCTATCGCAACGGCGTGTGGTGGCTTAATCGCTCGACATCGGGCTTGGCGGTGCTAAACTTCGGCCTCGCGTCGGATACGGCGATCCCGGCCAAGTACATACCATAAAACACACTTTTTGTGTGAAATTAGGCCGGCGGATGCATTGTCCGCCGGTTCTTTTTTTGCTGTAAATCGCTTTGGATAAAGTACTTACGCCGCACGCCGATGGTGTTGACATTGTGATCGGCGAAAACCTATCCTATTACAAGTAGAAATTTTACAGACCGCAAAGACAGTTCTACCGTCAAAACTACAATTAAAGTTTGGCAATTTAGCACACGCGTCCATCCCCGGAGGTACCATGAGTTTTAACATAGGCAAAACCACTCTCATTAAACTTGCGTCCGTCATTGTTTTCCTGCTGATCGCGATCACGGGATTTTTACCCGGCGATCGTCAAGAAGTCGATGCCTCGGCTTTTGGGCCGTCGGCGTCCTTTACGAATGCGCCGAACGAGGGTAATTGCACGGCGTGTCATACGACTAACCCTGTTAACACGGGCGGCGGTAGCGTCACCATTTCTGGACTTCCCCTAAACTACCTGCCGGGGCAGCAGATACCTATTACGGTGCGAACGGCACGGGACTCAATGACAGCCTACGGCTTTCAGATGACCGCGATCGACCAAGCGGGGCGAACCGTCGGTCAATTTACACTGCCGATGCAAAATCCCGCAAGGACGCAGACCATAGCCGGTCTCGTAAATAATCAGACCCGGATCTATGTGCAGCACACCGTCGACGGCCTGTTCACGAACGGTGTTTTTGGTTCGAACTCGTGGACATTTCAGTGGACGGCTCCGGCTCAACGAGTTGGCAAGATCGATTTTTACGCGGCCGGTAACGCCGCAGATGGTAACGGAGCCCCTTCACAAGACTTTATCTACACGACCTCTGGCGCCACGCTCTCGGGCTCGGCGACCTCGAACTTTGACGCGGACTTTCAGAGCGATATCGCTGTTTTTAGACCCTCGAACGGGGTTTGGTACAGCATCCGGCTTTCTGACGGCAATGTGAGATCGGTCTCGTGGGGACTCGCAGGCGATAAGATCGTACCCGGCGACTACGATGGCGACGGAATTACCGACTATGCGGTGTTCCGACCTTCAAATGGTGTCTGGTATATCTGGAGGAGCAGCGATCAGGGCTTTGCCTTTGTTCAGTTCGGCATCAACACCGATATTCCCGCTCAGGGCGATTACGACGGAGACGGTAAGACCGATGTGGCAGTCTATCGTCCCTCGACCGGCGTTTGGTATCTGTTGCGTTCGACCGCCGGCCTCGCCATAACTCAGTGGGGCATCAGTGAAGACAAACCTGCACAAGGTGATTACGACGGCGACGCTAAGACGGATCTTGCGGTCTTTCGTCCGTCAACCGGAATTTGGTACATCCTGCGCAGCACTACCGGATTTAGCGCCGTAAATTGGGGCGTCGGCACCGATCGCCTCGCACACGCAGATCACGACGGCGACGGCATGACCGACATCGCTGTTTTCAGGCCGTCAAACGGCGGCTGGTACGTGCTTCGCAGCAGCGGCGGATTTACGATCACCCAGTTTGGCTCGAATGGCGACGTAGCTTCGCCAGCCGACTTCGACGCGGACGGCAAGGCTGATCACGCTGTCTTTCGCCCGTCGACAGGCGTTTGGTATTTTGTCCGTAGCTCGGACGGCTCGGTCGGCATCTTGCAGTTCGGCTCAAACGGCGACATCTCGATACCGAGCGGTTATCTCGGCGACGCTCAGTAATTCAACAAAAAGAAGCCCGCCAGACGTTTTCGCGTCTGACGGGCCTAACTCGGAAGAAACTAGCTGGTTTGGGAGTTCTTGTCGAGCAAGTTTATGGCTTTTCCGGCGTAGCCGACGGAACTACCTCAGGAAGCGCCATGCCCGGCGTAACCGGAGCGACAGGTGTCGAGTTCGATGGCGGATTGCCCATCGGAACCGGCTGGATGATCGTCGGTCCGCTCTTCGAGGCACCGCTCTGTGAAGCGTCGGGCCGGCTGATGCGTGGCGTGATGAAGAACAGAATTTCGTTAGTGTTGCGCGTAACTCCCTTTCTCTTGAACAGGTTACCTAGGATCGGAATGCTGCCAAGACCAGGCGTGCGATCTTGCGATTCGCGTTCGTCGTCAAAGAGCACTCCGCCGACAACCGTCGTTCCGCCATCGGGCACGGTAACCTGAGTGGTCATGCTCTGACTGTTGATCGCAGGATTAACGCTGCCGGTGATGAGAGCGGTAGAGCTATTTTCAGCGACAACGGTTAGGATCACAGTGCCCAGATCGGTGATCTGCGGTGTGATCGCTAGACGCAACGGCACATCAACATAAGTGGTTGTTGCGATCGCTGCTCCGCCGGTTGAAGCGCCTGGCTGAATTGTCGTAATAGGGATCTTTGTTCCGCTCTTGATCTCAGCCGAACGGTTGTTCAACGCCGTAACACGTGGCGTGGCAATAACCTTCGCCTGGCCTTTTTGCTCGCCAAGCGAAATGATCGCACTAAGCTGAGCCGTTCCAAAAACGCCCGTCGTCAAACCGATCGCTGTGTTCGATATATTCGAAGCAAGATCGCCGACGATCGATGGATTAGGTATCAGGGCCGTTCTCGTTGGGGGCAGGCCGACCGGAGTATTCGGAAGCGAGCCGCCGACGAGACCCGAACCTCGAGAACCGCTCAAGATTGCTGCCAACTGAACGCCGATGTCGCGGCTGAAGTTGCGTGACGCTACGACAATTCGCGTTTCGATCTCGACTTGAGGCTCAGGCTGGTCGAGCAGAACGATGAGCTGTTTGATAGCTGCAATGTTGGCCGGGACGTCAGTCACGATCAGCGAGTTGCTTCTCGGATCGACTTCGATCGAACCGCGACGCGATAAGCGACGTTTGATGATCGGCAGCAAACCGCTTGCTCCACCAGAGGCTGAACCGCCGGCACCACCACCTTCCGAACCGCCTGACGAGGTCGCAGTTCCAGCCGTCGTGCCAGCCGGCGTTGCTCCGCCGGTCGTAGTGGCGTAATTTAATCTGATAAGTTCCGTGACGAGCGGTGATGTATCAAGCCGACTGTTCTCTCTTTCGCGAATTAGAGCGCCTTCGGTTGCGAGGGTTTTGTTGTTAGCGACGCGGAGAATGGTGCCATTCACCTGCACGCCAAGCTCCTGAGCCTGAAGAACCGAGTCGAGCGCGACGTTCCACGGCACGTCGTTCACCTTGACGGTGACCGGTACGTTGCCGACGGCCTTGTCCATTACGAAGTTGATACCGTATTGGTCCGTGATATAGCTAAGTATGTCGCGGATGTCGGCATTAACGACATTCAAGTTTATCGACTCGCCCTTAAAGCCCGGCTCGCCGTAACGTTTGCCCTGCTGCGACGCGTCCGTTGTCTGGGCCGCGACCGCGATGGCAAAAATTCCTGTGATGATGAGCGCCGATATGACCTTTTTAGTCGCTGCGCTGAAAGTGGTAAGAATCATTGTTTCCTCCGTTAGTTTCAAACCGTCCCTCGCGGGGGCGGGATCTTTTGAGTACGATTACTGATCGCTTTTCTTAGCGACTTTTGTCGATTTTTTCTGCCCTTTTTTGCTGTCTTTGCCTTTGTCTTCAGGCGTGGCGGGCAAACTGTTCATCTCGTCAACCGGCGAGAGAAATGGATTAGAAGTGGTCGCAGGTTTGGCAGATTTCGCACCATCGACCGGCGGCGTATTTGACGCCGTCTCAACTGGTTTTTCTTCCTGTTGATTAGCGGCGGTTCCCTGAATCTGCTCTTTCATTGAGAAAGTTTTCAATGGTTTGTTCTCGACCGAAGCTACGAACTTACCGGCGCCGACCTTGGTAACCTTGCGGAATACAAGACGATTTTCTTCTACCGCGACCAGCTGGCCGTCAAAGAACTTTTCACCAGGATAGATCGTGTACGAAAGGTTGATCGGCGTGGCTTGTACCATCGCGGCGTAACCACGCGGCGTCTTAAAGATGCCGGTCACGGACATTTCGTTCAGCGTAAGAACGCTCGTCACCTTTGGCAGCGGCTGACCGTTTGCTGCGGCCTGCTCCCGAAGACGCTTGAAGTACTCAATGCGAGCCTCGATCGCCGGCGCTCCGTAGTTAACCGGGGCCTTTGTCATCGACGAAGCACTCGATGAGCTGCCTGGCGCCGCCTGTTTGCGAGGAGTCGCCCAACCGGCCTTTTTGAATGGATCGCGTTGTGCGCGACCTTCCGAAAAGTGTCCGCCGACGAAGATCATTGCCGCGGCGAACGCCATCAGGCATGCAAAACGTTTTGTTTTCGATATGTTAATCATGGCTTTTCTCTTCTAACGAATTTGGGTAGATAGAACTATTTTGCTGGCGGTTGAGCGGCTGCTGCGGCAGGAGCAGGTGCTCCCGGTGCGGGCTGTCCCGGCTGTCCCGGCTGTCCCGGAACCGCAGGCTTGGCGTTGAAATCGGTCGGAGCCGCATAATACGCCGTCAGCAGAAACTGTGCGTGGATGGTCTTTGCCTCCGTCTGTTTGTCGAGCTGGTTGATCTTAAAGTCGGTGACCGACACGATTCGAGGTAGCTTGGCCATTGCGTCGAAAAACGCACGCAGGTTGGTAAAGTTACTATCAACCTCGACCTCGACGCCCTTGGCCATGATCGAGTCTTTCTGCGTCTCATCACGCGGTGCAAATCGCATCACGATCATACGGCTGCTGTTTGCCGTGTCTTGCAGACCCTGTAGCACGTTTGTGATCTCACGCTGTTCGGGGAGAAGGACTTTTAGCTCCTCATACTCTTCGGCCTTGCTGGCGTAGAGAGCCCGAAATTCGTTGATACGTTGTGTGGCCACAACAGCTGCTTCGTTTTTAGCTCTGAGCTGTGATACTTCTTCGTTGATCACGGCGATCTCTCCGCGGGTAACGCTCGTGAAGAAGTACCAAACGCAAAGGTAAAGCATCGCTGCAATGCTGACGAGCAGTATCAGCTGGAAGTGCCATTGTAGATTTTTGATTTTCTCTAGCATGTCGGTTTTCCTCGATTTTGGGAAATAGAAATGTGTTAGTTCTTAGCAACCTGCGGCGGAGCCGGTGCACCCTGTGCAGGAGCAGGTGTCTGGTTAGCCGCGGTCGTCGCGCCATTTGCGCTCGGAGCCTTGGATGGCGTGTAGGCACAACTGATCGTGAAATTTACAAGCTTCACCGTCGGCGTCTCGCCGGTCGCATTCGTCTTTTGCGCAACCGCCTGGTTTGCGACCTCGGCCCGCTGGGTCTCGATGCTTAAGTTCGAGAACAGGCCATTCGAAAATTCAAGGCTGCGACCAAACTGCGTGACCTGAGCTTCGTCGGGCGAATTCCCTTTAATGGTCATCTTGTCACCGGTTTGTTCGACGCTTTCGAGAAACAATCCCGGCGTCATCGCAATTCGCTCACGCAGGGCATCGAGCACCGCACTCGGTCCAGCCTGCGAAGCGCGAAGATTCTTGATCGCGTTGATGCGGGCATCGATGTTGTTGATCTTTGTTTCGAGCTCTTTCTGCTCGTTCATCACAACCTCAAGTTCGGCGGCTCTTGTCTTTTGTGCATCGAGCTCGGCTTGCGCCGCGGTTTTTGCCATTTGCGTGCTGATCACGTCCCAGCCAATGACGGCTGCGAGCAGAACTGCGGCGACGACTGACATCAACGCCAGACGCGACGTCGGGCTCGACACTTTGCGATCGACGACTGCGGCCGTGCCGTTTTGTCTATCGGTAACTGAATTGAGTAGATTAATCTTGATCATGTTTGTTACACTCCCCGGACTGCCAAACCGACAGCCACCGCCATTTCGGGCACGATTTCACTGAGATAGTCAGGGTCGAATTTACGGTTATCAACCTTGATGTTGCGGAAAGGATTGAGTACCTCGACCGGCAACTCCAATCTCTGCGAAAGTTCTTGTGCCAGACCGGCAAGTTTTGAACCGCCGCCGGAAATCAGGATCTTGTTTACGACCGTCTCGTTGTCGTCGGTCGTGGCTCGGAAAAAGTCAAAGGTCTTTTGGATCTCCATAGCGACGATCTCGGTGACGTTATTCATCAACGGCTCGATCGATTTTTCTTCGATGCCCTCGACAGCGTCGGTCACGCCGCGTTTGACGGCTTCGGCCTGCTGAAAGTTGAGACCGAGACTTCTCTGTAATACGTCTGTAAACTGGCTGCCGCCGACCGTGATGTCACGCGTAAACAGCGAGCGCGTGCCCTTTACTATGTTGACGTTCATTGTCGACGCGCCGATGTTGAGCAGTGTTACGACTTCGTCATCGCTCGGGTTGTAGTTGACCTCGTAGCAATTCTGCAGAGCGAACGTGTCGACGTCGATGACGACCGGCGTTTTGCCCGCGAGTTGGATCGCCTGACGGATGTTGTCAATACGCTCGCGTTTGCACGCTGCGATCAGAACATTTGTCGAGTCAGCCGACTCGGCAGTAACTTGATAGTCGAGACTCACATCCGCGAGATCATAAGGGATGTGCTCCTCGGCGTGCCAGTCGATCGACTCTTCGAGTTCCTCTCGGCTCATCGGCGGGAGAACGATGTTCTTTAAGATAACCGAGTGGCCGCTCACGCCGGTGACGACGTTCGAGGCGTTAACCTGATGATTCGTACAAACGTTCTGGATCACATCGGAAACGACGTTAAGCTCCATTATCTGACCGTCGATGATCGTATCGGCCGGCAGATTTTCAAAACCGAGGCTAACAAGATTGAGGTTATTCAATTTGCCGTCAAGCTCAACCATTTTGATCGAACTCGAACCGATATCAAGACCGGCGACACTTTTCTTTTTACCGAACATTTTTGTAATTGCTCCTTTTTATTGGGCGCTTATTGCGAAGGTGAAGTTTTCTTGTTTTCCCATCCGAAAAAATGAGGGTTGTTGAGGATTATTGTTTGCCACCTAGAGAACAAACGGAAAGGCGAGGTAATTATTCGACAGGGCGATTGTTTGACGTGCCAGAAACCCGCATTTTTCGGATGTTAAGGTCACAAGGCGCGACCTTTGGAAAAACCTTTATATTCAAGAAAACTTGCCGCATTGGTGGCTTTGAAGTGACCGCCGTAATGGCTGCCAAAAATAAAGTTACAGGAATGAACAACCTATGTCAACACTTTTTTGCCGTGTTAAACGCAAAATGACCTGATTGTTTTCAGAATGATATATGGGATTCGGTCAAGATGAACGGTGAGAGTTTGGTTTTGTCTTCGTGAACTTTGTGTCTTCGCTCGGCGTCCTCTCTGATAAAAGGACGTTATTAATCACCAAGCTCACAAAGGTAACGGCACAAAGGTCACAAAGATATTACCGCGGAATGTTCAGTTCCAGTTTGGCGATCGATTCAAGATGAACCTCGTCAGGCCCGTCAGCCAACCTCAGCGATCTGGCGTAGATCCAAAACTCGGCAAGCGGCGTGTCTTGTGAAACGCCGGCGCCGCCGTGAATCTGAATCGCGCGGTCGATCACCTCGAGCGCCATTCGCGGAACGACTGCCTTTATCATCGCGATCTCTTTCCGAGCCGCCTTATTGCCGAGAGTGTCCATTTTCCACGCGGCATTTAATACCAGAAGGCGCGCCTGATCGATCGAGCATCGAGCTTGGGCGATCCACTGCCGGATAACTCCCTGATCGGCTACGGCTTTGCCAAACGCGTTGCGCGATCTCGAGCGCTCGCACATCAGCTCAAGTGAACGCTCCGCAACACCTATAAGGCGCATGCAATGATGCACGCGGCCGGGGCCGAGCCGTCCCTGTGCGATCTCAAAACCGCGACCTTCTCCGAGCAGCAGATTTTCCCTCGGGACGCGCACATTATCAAAGGTAATTTCCGCGTGGCCATTTGGTGCGTCGTCGTAGCCAAATACACTCAACATCCGCTCAACCTTTACGCCGGGCGTATCCATCGGAACGAGGATCATCGACTGCTGCAAATGTCTCGGCGCCGATTCGTCCGATTTGCCCATAAAGATAGAAAGCTTACATCGAGTGTCACCGCCGCCGGTGGACCACCATTTTCGTCCATTCAAAACATAATGATCGCCGTCCGCCGTTATCGACGCCCGGATGTTCGTCGCGTCGGACGAGGCAACATCGGGCTCGGTCATCGAAAAGCATGAGCGAATTTCACCTTCAAGCAGCGGCTCAAGCCACTTCTGCTTTTGCTCAGCCGTCCCATAGAGATGCAGCACCTCCATGTTGCCCGTGTCGGGAGCCGAGCAGTTAAAGACTTCGCTCGCCCACACGACGCGTCCCATCATCTCAGCCATCGGAGCGTATTCAACATTTGTTAGGCCCGAGACGTCAGGAAGAAACAGATTCCATAGGCCGCCAGCTTTTGCCTGCGTCTTTAGCCTCTCGATCAACGCGAGCGCCGCCCAGCGATCGCCGCTTTCAACTTCGTCAACATAGGCGCGTTCATTCGGATAGATATGTTCGTCCATAAACGCGGCCAAACGTTTTTGCACATCGAGAGTTTTTGCTGAATAATCGAAATCCATAGACAAAGGAATTTGAACCACAGATTAACACAGATGGACACGGATTTGACTGAGACACAGCCCATCCGCCAGGGCGAAGAGATCAACATCGCTAGACTCGAAACCTTTTTGTGTCGAGAGCTCGACCAACGGAGCACGAGCTTAACCATCGAGCAGTTCCCTGCCGGCAGCTCGAACCTCACGTATTTAGTAAAGATCGGCACCGACCAATACGTGCTTCGCCGACCGCCCTTTGGCAATACGGTCAAAACCGCTCACGATATGCGGCGGGAGTTTGACGTGTTGTCAAAACTCTCAATGGTCTATGCACCGGCTCCAAAACCGCTGCTTTATTGCAACGACGAAAAGGTCATCGGCTCGGAATTTTACTTAATGGAACGCCGCCACGGTCTCATCATCCGCGGCTCGGTTGCACAGGCCCGCGCGTCAGCAAGAGCGGTACACGATCTTGAAAACGCCCAAGATTTTCGCCTGGGCGTCTGCCGGAGCTTTATCCGAAACCTGGCCGATCTTCACGCCCTCGACTACAAAGCCGCCGGCCTCAGCGACCTCGGCAAACCCGACGGCTATAACCGCCGACAGGTCGAGGGCTGGACAAAACGCTACTTCGCCGCGAAGACTCACGACCACGACGCGCTCGAAAAAACGATCGTCTGGCTTGGGCGGAGTATCCCGCCTGAGTCCGGCGCCGCTCTCATCCACAACGATTACAAATTCGACAACATAATGCTCGACCCCGACGATCTGACGCGCATCACGGCCGTTCTCGACTGGGAAATGGTCACGGTCGGAGATCCGCTGATGGATCTCGGCACCACGCTTGGCTACTGGATGTCGCGCGACGTGGGCGAGGAAATGCTCTCGATGCCATTCAACCCGCGAGTCTTAATGGAAAATGTCGATCGCGACGACCTCGTTCAAATGTACGCCGAAGCCTCTGGCCGCGACGTCTCGAACATCCTTTTCTACTATGTCTTTGGCACTTTCAAGATCGCCGTCATTGCGCAGCAGATCTACGCGAGGTATGTGAAAGGGTTTACACAAGACTTGCGCTTTGCCCACTTCGACCGGTTTGTTGCCGCACTTGGCTCGATCGCAATGCACTCGGTTTCTCGAGGCACAATTTAACGGACTGACCATTTAGCCCAACCTCTTTGGCGGGCGGTCGGTGGTTGTGCTAGAATTCGTGGCATTAAACGGTTCTGTCGCCCGCTACACATTTTTAACAATTTAACTTTTGGAGGATAAAGAAATGAAGGACTTCTCAAACACCAGTTTTCGAACGGTCATCTCTCTGCTCGCGTTTGTCGCATTGGTTGGCGCGATGTTGCTCTTGCCCGAGCCTTTCGCTTCGAAAGCAGAAACGCGCAAGCCCGACCAACGCGGACTGCCAAATTACGACATTCGCACCGACCGCGAATCGGCGGAAACCCTCGCGAGCTTTCGCGGCGCTGCGGGACGTGATTCGACGTCCGTCATGGTGATACGCGACAACATCGCCCGCGGCGAAGAAGGGTTACGCGCTCAGTCACCCCGTGTCGTTGTCGAATACAACGACCGGCTCGGCCACGCCGAGGTCATTTCGCCCGATACGCAGGGTAATTCGGCGGAACTCATTACGGGACCGAGCAATCTGGCAAGACGGCCTGAAACGCTTCGGAGTTTCTTAAAACAAAACGCCGCTCTTGTCGGAGTCGACGATCTAGAGGTCGATTCGCTAAACGTCACGGCAGACTATGTAAACCCGGACGGCAATCTGTCTTACGCTCACCTCGAACAGCGCATCAACGGTGTCCCCGTTTTTGCGGGCGAAGTGAAGGCGGGTTTTGACCGAAGCGGCAAGGTTGTTCGCGTGATCAACAATCTCGCACCGGGACTCGACTACGAGAGCCTGTCAAAGGACTTTGGCGATGCTGCTGACGCCGTCCGCGCCGCTTCGAGTTTTATGAATAAAGAGCTGCGGGCAGAAGACATGCAGCTAAACCAAGCTCTCTCAAACGATCTTAAGGTAGTTTTCGGTGGCGAAAGCAATCCGAAATCCGAGCTCCGAAACCCAAGATCGGCTGATTGGGCAACGACTGCCGAAAAGATGTACTTCCCGACCGAGCCGGGCGTCGCGGTTCCCGCGTGGCGCGTGCTCAGATGGCAGCCGGTCGATACCTATTACGTCATAGTCGACGCCGCAACGGGCACGATGCTCTGGCGCAAGAACATCACCGAAGATCAAACTCAGCCGGCAACGTACAACGTCTATCGTAATGCAAATGCTTATATCGACGTCGCCGACAGCCCGGCGCCGTTCACGCCCGGCCCGACTAGCCCTGACGGTTCTCAGTCTGCGGTTATTGCGCGTCAGGATGTAACGCTGATCGGCAACGAAGGCACAAACTCGTTCAACAATCTCGGCTGGATCGATGACGGCGGAAATGAGCCGGACGGCAACTTTAACCAAGCCGGTATCGATCGCGACGGCGTCAACGGTGTCGATTTAGACCTCGTCTTTGGCAGTCCGTTTCGCGTATTCTCGTCGACGTGGAATCCGCCGCCGGGAAATCCGTCGCCAGGTGATGACGCGCTTACCGAACAGTCGCAGCGCGGCGCTGTAACGCAGATGTTCTACGTGATGAACCGCTATCACGACGAGCTTTACAAACGAGGCTGGGTCGAGAGCTCGTTCAACTTCCAACACAACAACTTTGGTCGCGGCGGTGTCGGAAATGACCGCGTCTCGTCCGAAGGTCAGGATTCCAGCGGTGTAAACAACGCAAACTTCTCGACACCGGCTGACGGCTCGCGTCCTCGCATGCAGATGTATCTCTGGACAAACCCGACGCCCGACCGCGATGGAACATCCGACGCCGACATCATCATTCACGAGGTCACGCACGGCTTGTCCAATCGTTTGCACGGAAACTCGACCGGTCTCTCGACAAATATGGCGCGTGGCATGGGCGAAGGCTGGGGCGATTTCTACGCTCACGCGATGCTCGCGGAACCAACCGATGCGACTCCCGGTATCTACACGACCGGCGGCTATTCGACATATTTGGGAACGACGGGTTTTGTCTCGAACTACTATTACGGCATCCGGCGATTTCCAAAAGCCGTCATTTCGTTCACCGGGCCTAACGGCAAACCGCACAACCCGCTCACCTTCCGCTACATGAATAACAACTGCAACACGTTGATCGGAACGACGACATCAAACCCGCCGCCGAACAGCGCTTTTCCACGCGGACCGTTTGGATCGTCGACATGCGATCAGGTTCACAACCTGGGCGAGATCTGGTCGAGCGCTCTGTGGGAGGTTCGCTCCCTGATGGTGGCGCGACTCGGCTTCACTGCCGGAACAGAACGCGTGCTGCAGGTCGTAACCGACGGCATGAAACTCTCGCCCACCGGCCCGACGTTCCTTCAGGCTCGCGACGCGATCATCTCGGCGGCGCAAACATTCTCGACGGCCGATCGGGACGATGTTCGTGAAGGTTTCCGACGCCGCGGTATTGGTTTCAGCGCGTCGATTCAGAACACAGGTAGCGGAGTAAACAACACGGCCGTAACCGAGGCGTTCGACGCCTGGCCAACCGGGCCGACCGTCGCGACCGTAAGCGGCGTAGTGACCCGGGCAAGTAACGGACGCGCCATTAGCGGAGCAACTGTAACATTGCTCAATCTAACGTCAGGTGCGACATCCACGACAACAACCGCCAGCAACGGCAGCTACTCGTTTACAAACGTGACGACCGGCTTTACCTACCGCGTCACGCCGTCGGCAAACCGATACACCTTCAGCCCAACTTTCCGAGACGTACTTGTAAATGGAAATGTTAGCGGTGTGAACTTTGCCGGCACGCGTCAATAGAAGCGTGACCCGCGATCTACAACGGCCGGATGACGATCGTCGCCCGGCCGATTTTTCTTCCGGCACGCGACCTCAGGCCGCCGTCCTTTCCTTCCACGACTGAGGGCTCGAACCATCGTCTTTTCGGATCATCGTAATTGCTCCGGGCGCAGGGCACACGAGGGCGCAGAGATTGCAGCCGACACACTCGGCCTCTATGACGTGCGGATAGCGATGACCGTTTGATTGCACGAACTCGAAGCTCTGGTGCGCTCCGTCGTCGCAGGCGACGTAGCAAAGATTGCAGCGAATGCAGTGCTCTTCGTTGACTTGAGCGACGACCTTGTAATTTAGATCGAGATGTCCCCAGTCGGTCACGCGGCTGACGGATTTGCCGATAATTTCGTTAACGCTCGCGAAGCCTTTCTCATCGAGGTAGCTGCTCATCCCGTCGATCATGTCCTCGACGATGCGATAGCCATAGTGCATCACGGCGGTGCAGACCTGAACATTGCCGGCGCCGAGCAGCATAAACTCGACCGCGTCGCGCCAGGTGTTTATGCCGCCGATACCGCTGATCGGAATGTTGAATTCCTCGTCACGGGCCAGCTCCGAAACCATGTTGAGCGCGATCGGTTTGACCGCCGTGCCGCAATAACCGCCGTGCGCCGCCATGCCGTTTACGTTCGGGTACGGAACAAATGTATCGACATCCACGCCCATCACCGAGTTGATGGTGTTGATGAGCGAAACCGCGTCGGCACCGCCTTTCTGCGCGGCACGTCCGGGCGGGACGATGTGCGCAACGTTTGGCGTGAGTTTTACGATCACCGGCAGGGTCGAAACTTCTTTCACCCACTCGGTGACCATGCATGTGTATTCCGGCACCTGTCCCATCGCGGCGCCCATTCCGCGCTCGCTCATGCCGTGCGGACAGCCGAAATTCAACTCAAAACCGTCGCAGCCCGTGTCCAGCGAACGTTTTACGATCTCGTGCCACGCTTCCCTTTTCGATTCGACCATCAGGCTGACGATAACGGCGTGGTTCGGATATTTTTTCTTACACTCGTAAATTTCTTTAAGATTTACCTCAAGCGGCCGGTCGGTGATCAGCTCGATGTTGTTGAGGCCGATGAGCCGGTTAGCGCCATGATCAAGACCCGCTAGCCGCGAAGACACATTCGTGATCGGCTCGCCCAACGTCTTCCACACAGCTCCGCCCCAGCCTGCGTCAAACGCGCGTTCGACCATGGAGCCCATATTCGTCGGAGGCGCACTCGCGAGCCAAAAAGGATTTGGAGATTTTATTCCTGCAAAGTTTATGCTCAGGTCAGCCATAGTTGAATAATCATCATGTTTCTAAACCGCAGATGAAACGGATGAGGCAGATAAAAGATCATCAGACGGAGGCTCTTTCGCCCCAACAGTCTTTCGTTCGTTGCCAAACACTACACGTTTGAACTCCGGACGAGGGCCGAAGTTAAGAACCAGACCAACTTCAATTGGTGTTGCTTTTAGGTAGTTTAATAGCTGAGCGATGTGAGCCTCGTCAATCGACCGAGCTGTTTTCAGCTCGAGCAGAACAAGCTTGTTCACCAAAACATCCGCAGCAAAGTCACCAATTTGCTTGTCGCGAAACCAGACCGGAATCGCGATCTGCTGATGCACCTCGAGACCTTTCTCTCGAAAAGCCATGCACAAGGCGTTCTCATAAACCGACTCGACAAAACCGTGGCCGAGTTCATTGTAAACATCGTAGAAAACACCAATGATCGTCTTCGTCAACTCGGCATGTCGAAACGCTTCGTTTGTTTTGTTTTCCGCCATTAAATTAAACCTATCAAAAGAAAAATCTGCGTTGTCTGCTTCATCTGCGGTTAAATCACCTTTATCTTTCGCAGCCTAATTATTCACCAGTTTCCAGTTCTTATAAAACACGCCGTTGATGCCTTTGAAAAAGATTCTGATCACGCTCACGGCAATGTCGAACACGAACGGCAGATACGACGGTCGCAGAATGTCGACGAACAGAACATACCGCGGCATGTCTGTTTCGTTAAACGACTGGTGCAGCAGCGTGTCGTCGAATATAAAAAGCTTGTTGTCACGCCAGTGGTTCTCGACGGGGCCGACCTTTATGTATGCGTTCTCGTCCTCGATCTTGTTGAGACAATACAGAACACGCAAGCTCGGACGAAACGGGCCGAAGTGCCGCGATGTGCTCTCGCGCATGCGGAAAGCCGACACGCCGATCGTCCTTACAAACTTGAACTTTTCGTGAAACGCCGGCATATCAATAGGAGCTTCCTGATCGCGGCCGTACCACTTGAAAAATAGCATCGCACGCGGGCTGTCACCCATGTATTTCTCAAGCTGCCCGACTAGATTGCCTTCGTCGGCAGTTTTGAGCAGCGCCTTTATCTCGTCTTGATAATCAGCCGGCAGGTCCTCGAGTTTATAGACGCCCTTGTTCCAATACGGCAACGCGAAGATGTCGAGCAGAATATTCAGTGGCGACGCGAACCATGTGCCGATGCCGTTCTTGAGGAAGTACTGTCTGAACACACTCGCGTCGAGCCCGCGATTACGCGAGACGTCGTAGAGGCCGCATAAGATCAAGATGAGCATCGGTATCGGGAAAAAATACGCGATTGCCACAAACGCCGCCGCGACGAGAATGTACTTTATAGTTTTTTTTACGGTTCGATGCATCTGCGTCATCTGCGTTCATCGGCGGCAGAATCTTCTTCTTCACCTCATTGGTCAATGCGGATTCGGATCGACCGGCGCTTTTGGCGGATCGCGCAAAACTGCACCCGCAAATTCGACGCTTTCGCCGGTCAGGGCCTTGTGCATTCCCATTGCCGCGAGTTTGCCCATCTGCGATGCATCGACGGCCTCGGCGCCGCCGTTTGCACAATCGCCACCTGCGAATATCTTTGCGTCGGATGTTTGCATGCTATCGCCGACGACGACGCGGCCTTTTTCGTCCACGTCGACACCGATCACGTCCGAAAAAAACGAAGTCATCTTTTGCTGGCCTATCGCCTTGATAACTTGATCGCACGCAATTTCGATCTCAGCTCCGTCGGCAGTTTTGCATCGAAGCCCGCTGACGTGTTTGTCACCTAAGATCGCGACCGGCGTCGTCTGCCACATAAATTCGATGCCGTCCTTTCGTGCAAGTTCCATCTCGTAATCGTAGGCGGGCGCATCCTTTTCTGTGCGGCGATAAACCATGATGACACGCGTCGCGCCGAGCCGTTTTGCTTGCGTAACGGCATCGACAGCCGTGTTCCCGGCGCCGATAACGACGATGGTTTTGCCGAGCGGCACGCTTTGCCAATCGCGCGTTTTTACCTGCTCGATAAACGCAAGCGCATCGATGACGCCATCGAGTTCCTCGCCCGGAATTCCAAGCTGATTCGTTTCACCAAGTCCGACGCCGAGAAAAACGGCATCATGCCATTCTTTTAGCAGCTCGATACCGACATGATTGACCGGGCCGAGATTCTCGGCCGAACCAGCAACAACGTCCGTGTTGAGGCGAAACTCGACGCCAATATTTGCGATATGCTCAACCTCGGCCAAGCTCACCGATTGCGGCATTTTGTATTCGGCCATGCCGTACGTGTCGAGGCCGCCTGCTTTTTCGCGACGCTCGTAAACGGTCACGTCGTAGCCGAGCCGGGCCAAATACATCGCACATGACAAGCCCGCAGGGCCCGACCCGACGATGCCGACAGACTTACCGTTCGACTCGCCTTTCGTAAATATCTGTTTGTCGCTCGCGAGAGCGTGATCGGTCGCGTAACGCTGCAGACGGCCGATCTCGATGGGTTTTTGAATCAGCGTTTTCTCAACACACGCGCCTTCGCACAGGACTTCGACCGGGCAGACGCGCGCACAGGACGCGCCGATCGGGTTCGCGTCAAAGATCACGCGAGCCGAACCCATTACATTACCGCTTGCTATCTTCTTTATGAACGACGGCACGTCGATGTGCGTCGGACACGCGCGCGTGCAAGGCGCGTCGTAGCAGTACAGACAGCGATTTGCCTCGGCCAGAGCCTCAGCCTCGGTCATCGCCGGATTGATCTCAGCAAAATTCTGCTCGATCTGAGTTACGTCTAATGGTGTGCAGTAGTCATTTGCCATAAACTAAATTGGCCAGAGAAATCACGGAAAACATTCCGCATGGGTCAGTTAACTGTTCGGCTTCTTCGCCATTAACACACCTGAGAGCCCGAACAAAAATAGGCCTGCGCCGATCGGTAAGAATATGACTGCCGTTTCGTAAGGACCGGTCGCTGCTTCGCCGTCTTCCAATGCCTTGAGAAGTTCGTTTGTTTCAGAAGCCTTTGATGAAGATTTATACGGCGCGCTGTAAGTCAGATAGCTGATCGCACCGCCCGCAAAACTTCCCAGCCCGATCAACATGACCAAAATAAAAACTGCGCGCAGGGCGATGCGCAGACCGCTCGATTGGATGAGCTTGCGTTTGAATGCGACCAGCAGCGCAAGGAATACAAAGAAGCCGCCGACCAGCACCCCGCCCGCGAAATTCCGTGCGAGTACCTTGAACGAAACGCGCGAAAGATCGGCTTCCAAATTTCCCGTCGGGCTCATCAGCGTGTAAAAATAAAACGCCACCGCCGCAAACCCGACGAGCGCAACGAGTAAACAAAGCCCGAAAAATGCCTTTGGAACAATCGTGTTTCTAAACTGAGGTTCCGGGTCAGTTGCTGTTGCGGTAAACGCCGGCATCTCCGCAGCCGCAGTAAATTGAACGGGGCGCGCAGGCTGCGGAGCTCCGATATTCGGAAACATTGCGCCCAGCGGCTGCCACTGCGTTTCACCGTGCCGCACCGCCAGGTCATCCGCCGACAGTAACCCCGCGTTTAATTGATCGAGAACTACGTTTTCCTCGAATGGGCCCGATCGTTGATTATTCTTGTAAATGTAAATCATCTTGTGCCCCCAAAATTCTATTTCCTAATCCGCGACGATCGCCTCGTACGCATCGGGGCGGCGATCGCGGAAGAACTGCCACGTGTTGCGAACTTCTTTGATCTTGTCCATGTCGAGATCGGCGACGATCAGCTCATCTTTATCACGCGAGCCCTCGGCGATGATCTGGCCGCGCGGGTCGCAGAAATAACTCTGCCCGTAAAACTCGCCGATGTTCCACGGAGCCTCGGTACCGACGCGGTTTATCGCGCCGACAAAGTAGCCGTTGGCGACGGCGTGCGCGGGCTGTTCGAGTTTCCACAAATATTCGGACAATCCTGCAACGGTTGCCGACGGGTTAAAAATGATCTCTGCGCCGTTAAGGCCCAAACACCGTGCACCTTCGGGAAAGTGACGGTCGTAGCAGATGTAAACGCCGATACGGGCAAAGGCTGTGTCAAAGCACGGATAGCCGAGATTGCCCGGTCGAAAATAGAATTTCTCCCAAAAGCCCGGTGCGACATGCGGTATGTGCGTCTTGCGATACTTACCGAGATACGTGCCATCGGCGTCGATCACGGCAGCCGAGTTGTAATAGATGCCGGTCTGCTCCTCCTCATAAATGGGGACGATCAGCACCATGCCGTGCTGTTTTGCAACCTCCTGCATCAGCTTGGTCGTTGGCCCATCGGGAATCGCCTCGACCGCGTCGTACCAACGGGTCGTTTGTTCGGCGCAAAAATACGGCGTCGTAAAGATCTCTTGAAAGCAAAGCATCTGCACGCCCTGCGCGGCGGCCGCCTCGACGAACTTCATCTGGTTATCGATATTCGCCTGTCTGATTTCCGGTATCGGCGCATCCGTCGGTGCGACGTTATGAGCCTGGATCAACCCGCATTTAATTATTCTTGACATAATTTTTCCTCGATCCCAAAAACCGCATCAGGACATCCAGTTGATGCCTGCCTCCGGGTTCCATTTCGTGGTCGTCTTCTTCAATTTTGTCCAAAATTCGATCGAGCTTTTGCCCGTGATGTCGTTTGCGCCAAATCGCGATTCGTTCCAGCCACCAAAGCTGAACGGCTCTCGCGGCACCGGTACGCCGATGTTGACGCCGATCATGCCCGCACTTGCGTGCTCCATGATGTACCGCGCCGTGCCGCCGGACTGCGTGAATACCGACGCGGCGTTGCCGTATGGATTTGCGTTCTCGATCTTCAGCGCTTCATCGACCGTGTCCGTGCGCATTATCGAGATCACTGGGCCGAAGATCTCTTCGGTCGCGACCGACATCTCCGGCGTGACGTAGTCGATCACAGTCGCGCCGACGTAGGTACCGCCCTCCTTGCCTTCGACGACGGCTGCGCGGCCGTCAACCAGGATCTTTGCTCCGGCCCTTTCGGCTTCCGTAATGTAATTTTCGATCCGCTTTTTCGCCTGCGGCGATATCACTGCGCCGAGATTCTTGCCCGGAACTACCTTTTTCGCTTCCTCACAAATGCCGCGCACGATGTGGTCGACGTCGCCGACAGCAAGCATCGCGGACGCGGCCATACACCGCTGGCCGGCACAGCCTGACATCGACGCCGTGACGTTCGACGCCGTCATCGCCGGGTTTGCGTCCGGCAGCACGAAAAGATGATTTTTTGCGCCGCCGAGTGCGATGCATCGTTTCAGTGAGTTAGTCGAACGCTGATAAACGAGCTTTGCAACCTTTGTCGAGCCGACAAAACTCACGGCCTCGATATCGGCATGATCGCAGATGCCCTCGACGATCTCCCTGCCGCCGTTGACGATGTTAAAAACGCCATCGGGCAAACCTGCTTCGCTGAGCAATTCCGCCATCCGCTGACATGAAAGAGGCACGAGCTCGGACGGCTTCATTATCATCGTATTGCCGAGTACGAGCGCGTTTGGCATTGTCCAGTTCGGCACCATGAGCGGAAAATTGAACGGCACGATCGACGCTACAACGCCAAGCGGGAAATGTTCGGTGCGGCACTCGACGCCTTTTGAAACCTCGAGGATCTCGCCCGACACAAGCTGCGGCATCGAGCAGGCAAATTCGGTCAGCTCGATACTCTTTTCGACTTCAGCCTTAGCTTCGTCATAAGTTTTGCCGTTTTCCTCCGAGACCAGCGCCGTCAGCTCGTCAGAGTGCTTTTCAAGGAGATATCGATAGCGAAAAAACACCTGAACGCGTTCCTTTATCGGCGTCTCGCCCCACGTCACAGCCGCCGCTTTTGCTGACGCCACTGCAGCGTTCAACTCGCCGGCCGTGGACATCGGAACACTCGAGAGCAAGTTGCCATCGATAGGAGAAACGACATTCAAGTCATCGCCGGAGGCGCTATCGACAAAGTCGCCGTTGTAATAATTCTTAACTCTTCCGTATTTCACTTACTACCTCTGTCGGGATTCAATCTTGTAAGAATAAGATACACCAAAAATGCGATCCCGAACGTCACAAACCACGCATAAATATAAAGCGTGTCGAGAATTCCGGCATCGGCGACCTGCCCGCCCGGCGTTGTGGCTGCCCGCAGGAAGCCCGGAACGACCGGCGCGATGGCGAGTACGAGTGCGACGATCGCCCGCCAGTTAAAGCCGCTTCTGTACGAATAAAGACCGTCCGTCTTGAAGAGTTCGGCGAGTTCAAGATGCTTCTTCCGGATAACAAAATAATCGCAGATCAGGATGCCGCCGATCGCTCCCATCAGGCCCGAATAGCCGATAAGCCAAGTAAAAATATACGCGCCCATCGACGACATCAACTGCCACGGCATCATTGCAATGCCGATAACGGCAGTGATCAACCCGCCGGCGACGTATGATATCTTTTTCGGATTGAGGTTCGAGAAATCATTCGACGGCGACACGACGTTGGCGGCCATATTGGTCGAAAGCTGCGCGGCAAAAATGACGATCATCGCAAACAAAATGACCAGCGTGCTGTCGAATTTTTGAATGAGTTTTACAGGATCGGGAATGGCCTCGCCGTAGATAATGACCGTCGCACTCGTCACCGCGACACCGATAAAAGCGAACGCCGTCATCGTCGTCGGCAATCCCAACGCCTGGCCCATCAGCTGCGAACGCTGACTCTTGGCATATCGCGTAAAGTCTGGGATGTTCAGACTCAGCGTAGCCCAATAACCGACCGACGCGGTCAACGCTCCGGGAAAGATCGTCCAGAAATCAGCCTGCTGCTTTTGCAGAACTGAGACACCGGATAGCACATTACTCATTCCACCAGCCGCATTTGTCGCCCAGACAAGCAGCACAAGACCGCCGAGCAAAAGTAGCGGAGCCGTCCATGATTCAAGGTACTTGATGCCCTCGATCCCTTTCAAAATAATGACGACCTGTATCGCCCAAAACAGCAGAAACGAGAGCCAGGTGTGCAGCGGATACCCGCCGATCATCGAGTCGATGCCTGCCCAACCGCCCCAAAGTGCCGTGAACAAGACATCTATCGCAGTCCCACCGATCCACGTTTGTATGCCAAACCATCCGCAGGCGACGATCGCCCGCAATATCGCCGGGATATTCGCCCCCTTCGTGCCGAACGAAGCCCTCGCCAAAACCGGAAACGACACGCCGTATTTTGTGCCCGCGTGAGCATTCAGCACCATCGGGATCAGCACGATGCAGTTCCCAAGCAGGATCGTCATCATCGCCTGCCACCAAGTCATCCCAGCCTCGATAAACCCGCCCGCCAGCGTGTAGGTCGTAATGACGACGCTCATCCCGATCCACAAGGCCGCAATATTCCAAGTCGACCAAGTCCGCGTCTTCAACGTGGTCGGCGCGAGATCTTCGTTATAGAGGGCCGATGAGCGGATACTCTCTTCGGCGTCGGCGTTCAGCTCGACGCGTCCGTCGGCGTGTTGGATAATATTGATCATGCGCTAAGTTCCCTTAGATTCAGAGCATCGTGTATAACTAATTCTATTCCGGGATCCCGACTCGTTTGACCAATTCCTTAAATCGCGGGTCGTCTCGCACGAAGTCCCAAGCTCTATTGACCTTTAGTTCGGTCATATTCCGTTCTCGCTCGTCATATGCTTTGTTCAGATATTCAATCGTCTTATCTTTGTCTTTGCCCCAAGCATATGCGTTGGCATAATCTATCGCTTTAACATATCCATTGGGGTCTTTTGTCTGTTTGGCATTCAGGTCTTCGAGGCGTATTTCCTGCCACATCCGCCCGAAGCCATCCCAACCGCCTTTTTCGTAGGCTTCTTTCAATTTCGCTATATTTTCGGGTTTGAAATCTTTAATTGCCTTCGCAGCGAGCAGGAATTCTTCGACCGCCTGATCATATTTACCTTGCTCGGCATAAACACGACTGTTAAACATACGAAATTCCCATTCATTGGGAAATAGCTCATTTCTCTTCTTGGCTTGTAAAATTGCTTCGTCAAATCGTCCGGCAAATATCAGTTGAAAATATGAAACCCCATTGATTGGAAACGAAAATGGGTCGAGTTCGATGGCTTTCGTTATTTCTCTGTTCGCTTCGTCGTGTCTTCCGCTTTGGGCTAATAGTAGTGAATACCATTGATGAGCCCCCGCGTAATTCGGATTGAGTTCGATCGCCCTTTTGTATGATTTTTCCGCCCCTGCAAAGTCGTATTCATAATAATAGGTGAATTGTGCCAGCGATGTATGGGCTTCCGCCAAGTTCGGGTCAAGTTCGAGAGCCTTGAGTGCCGCTTGCTTGGCTTGCGGCATATATTCCTTTGGTCTGAAATCGCCCCTGCTAGGTATCACAGAATAAGTATCGGCTAATCCGCTGTAAGCAAGAGCATAGTTCGGGTCTTTTTCGATGGTTTGTTTGAAAAACACAATTGCCTTTTCTAATTCAGGTATTTGCCGTTTGTTCAAATGGTAACGACCTTGCAGATAAAGCTGATAGGCTTCGTTGTTGTCGGTGTATTTCTTCGCCAATTTTTGCTCGCTTTCGCCCGACAGTTTCAGCTGCAGTTTGCCCACGATCTCGGCGACGATCTCCCGTTGGGTGGTTAAAATCTGCGAAAGTTTCCGTTCATACTGCTCACCCCACAGCGATTTGCCGTTTCGCGTATCCACCAGATTAACGCTGATGGTCAAATTATCGCCGCGTTGCGTGATGCGTCCTGTCATCACCGAATCCACGCCGAGTTCTTTGGCGATAACTTGCGGATCGGTTTCTTTACCTTTGTAACGAAAGACCGAACTCGTCGGACTGACTTTCAAGTCGGGAATCTGCGAAAGGCGATAAATCACCGATTCCGCCAAACCGTCGGACAAATAATCCGTGTCAGCATCCGAATTCCTATTCTCAAACGGCATCACGGCGATTGAATTGATCACGGACGATCCACCTATGCCGAAGTATCGATAGCCTGCGTATGCCCCTACAAGAAGAACCACGGCCGCGACCGCGGCGATCAGCGGCTTCGCCGCTCGATGTGCGGAAAGGCTCGGCCTTTCCGCAAGGCCACCCAAAGATTCCCGAGGCTCCGCCTCCAATCCTTGCGGAAAGACGGCGGTCCGCTCCGTAGTATGAATCTGCGCACGAGTCGGAGCCTCGCCCGGTGCGGCGGTCGAGTGAAGTATCGCCGTCGCCGGCTCGTCCATCGACGCCGGTCCGTAGAGCAACTCCGCTCCGTCATCGAGACAGAACATCATCGTATTGTCGTACTCACGACCGCATTGCGGACATCTTTTCATAAGCTAAATTCTATTCGGGAATCCCGACTCGTCTGATCAATTCCTTAAATCTCGGGTCGTCTCGCAGAGAAGTAAATGGTAATCGAATTTTGAGTTCCGCGATCTGCGGTTCGCGTTGGTCATACGCTTTGTTCAGGTATTCAAACGCTTTATCTTTGTCCTCGAGACGGGCATAGGTTTCCGCAATTCGAAAGGCCGGCAGATAAGCATTTTTATCTTTCTGCAGAATAGATCTCTGACTGTCCAACTGAATGTCTATTTGTTTTTGCACAAACCCCTTATAACCGTCTTTCTCAAAAGCTAGTTGGAGGTCCTTGATGTTTTCTGGACTGACGCCAAAGAGTAGTTTGATCTGGATAAGGCGTTGCTCAATGGCTTCCGGATACATACCCTTGGCTTCGTAAACGTCGGCGAGGTTATTGCGAGGACTCGGGGCGTCCGGAAACAACTCAATGGTTTTCTTACACTGAGCAATTGCTTCGTCCCGCTTGCCACCAAAGTCAATTGCCCTGCCTTTTTGGTTATTTAAGATCATTGATAGCGGGTCAAGTTCAAGAGCTTTATTTATCTCCGATAACGCCTGGTCGCCATTCCCCAAATAGTGATAGACCTCTGAAAGCCATTGATAGGCCGACGGATAATTTGGGTCGAGTTCTATCGCTCTCTTTAGTTCTCTCTCGGCTCCCTTAAAATCATAATCATAGTTGGTCAAGATCTGACCGAGCGAGGCATGTGCTTCCGCCGAATTCGGGTCAATTTCGAGAGCTTTCTTTGCCGCCTGTTTTGCCAGCGGCATATATTCACTTGGCCTGAAATTGCCATAATACGGCATCAAAGCCAATGTGTCGGCGAGTCCCGTGTGGGCGAGCGCATACTGCGGGTCAGCAGCGATCGCCTGCTGGAAATACTCTCGGGCCTTTTGAAAGTCGTCTGTGTTTCGCTTGTTCCAATGAAAACGCCCTTTCAGATAAAGCTGCTGTGCCTCGGAACTTGTCGTACTGGTCTTGATTACTCGCTCCTGTTCGGTCGCCGTTAACTTCAGGCGTAGTTTATCTGAAACAGTTTTGGCTATCTCGCTCTGCAACGAAACGAGGTCGTTCATCTTGCGGTTATAGGTTTGGCTCCAGATCGCATCGAGTTTTTTCGTATCGACCAACTCCAAAGTCACCTTTAGATCTTCGCCGCGTTGACTGACCCTTCCTAGCAAAACCGCCTCGACCCCCAACTCTTCGCCTACTTCCTTGACCGACTTTTCTTTACCTTTGTAGTAAAAAACCGGGCTCCTTGCTTTGACGGATAGATTTGGGATCTCAGTCAAACTGCTGATCAGCGATTCAGTCATTCCATCGCTCAAATACTCGATCTCGGCATTGCCGCTCTCATTGACGAAGGGCATCACGGCGATCGATTCGATCTGTTGGGCCGGCGTGACGTAGCGGTAGCCAAAGAAACCGCCGAGGACGATGACTGCGAGAGCGACAGGAGCCAGAAGCAGGCGTTTATCAAAACTCTTACTTGTTCCAATATCGCCCGTGCCGGTTGGCAAGACCGCGGTCTGATCGGTCATCTGTATCTGAGCGCGTGTCGGCGCCTCGCCGGGAGCGGCCGTCGAGTGCAGTATCGCCGTCGCGGGTTCATCGCCCGCGCAAGAGCCGCTCGCCGGCCCGTCGAGCAGACATTTCCATCGTCCAGACAATACAGCAGCGTATCGTCAAAATAGTCTCGTAAACATTCAGGACATCGTTTCATGTATTGCCTCGAAAGCCTTGATTTACTAGGGGGTTAACTAACCTATTTTACAACATTTTCGCCGCTGAAACGAAGGGATAGATGGTTTCAAAGACTCCGAATCATTTAACGAGAAATGCTTTGCATTCGGGTCAACGTTCGCTTTTTCGAAATTTATGGTCAGGTGTTTCCCTTTTCGCCGTTTTACGCCGTTTGAATAGGTCAAGCGAACTGCTTTGTTTGGTTTTGCAATGAACAAAACGGCGCGCGTTGCGTAAAATCAAATTCACGGCTGGTTACAAACACGAGTGGCGGAAAGGTAAAAAATTATGGGCAATGAAATTGTTTTGTTTGCACGTCTCAAGGTAAAACCCGACATGATCGAAGAAGCAATGTCCGCCGCACTCGCGATCGTTGCAGATTCGCGCGGCGAATCGGGCTGTATAAATTACGACATTCACCAGGCGATAGATGATGAAACTACGTTTTTGTGGCACGAGACCTGGGTCGATAAGGCAGCGCTCGACAGCCATTTCGCGACGCCGTTCTTTGCAGAATTTTTTAAGGTCGTCGAGAGGGTCGCCGCTGAGCCTCCGCAAATAACGCTGACGCGGATGATCACTCAAAAGGCCTAACTGCCCGTGACAGACCGGAGACCAAGGCTAGTCACGAACATGCCCTTGTCCTTTTTGCGACATGTCGCGGACCACAAGCGTTGACGGATATCGAAAGGTTAAGTTATTGCACTTTACCCGGTCCCCAAATAGCGCGGCCCGAGAATTTACCCGTGTGATTGCCGTCCTTTAGCATCTGAACGCCGTTGACGAACACATCGCGCACGCCTACAGCAAACTGGTGCGGCTTTTCAAATGTCGCTTTGTCAGCGATCGTCGCCGGGTCAAAGATAACGACATCGGCGAAGTAACCTTTTCGCAAGAGGCCACGACGGTCGAGGCCGAGGTTTGCCGCCGGCAGGCTCGACAGACGGCGAATCGCCTCTTCGAGTGAGATGACCTTTTCCTCGCGAACGTATTTACCCAAAAGGCGTGCAAAGTTACCGTAGGCACGTGGGTGTGGGTTCGATTTTAGAAACGCGCCCTCGGGAGCGATCGACTCGGCGTCCGAGCCGAACGAAACCCAAGGTATCTTGATCTGCTTTTTGATATTCTCCTCATCCATAAGGAAATAGACCGTACCGACGCGCGATTGATCCTCGACCATCAGGTCGAGAATGGTGTTCTCGGGGTCGGTGCCGCGCATACGGGCGACCTCGCCGAGCGTTTTGCCCGTCAACGGCTTTAGCTTTTCGTTGTTGAAACCAACGAGGATCACCTTGTCCGGCGAACCGGCGGCGATATAAAGGTTCTCCCACTTGTCGGTCGGTGTTCTCATCTCGGCCAGTATCTTCTGGCGAGTCGCCGGATCTTTTACCCGCTTGAAAAGTTCCTGATAACCGCCGTCGAGCGCCCACGGCGGCAAAGCGGCGTTCAGCCCGGTTGCGCCGGCCGGATAATTGTACATATCGGCGGTGATCTTGAGACCCTGTTTTCTGGCCGCCTCGACCATCGCAATGACCTTGTCCATCTTTGCCCAGTTATCTTTGCCGGCCGCCTTGAGGTGATAGATCTCGGCCGGAATATTGGCTTCGCGAGAGATCCGGATGAGTTCATCGACGGCTTCTTCGAGCCGGTTGCCTTCGCTTCGCATATGCGAGATGTATTTACCCTTGTATTTCGCGGCGACCTTGCACAGTTCGATCAGCTCTTCGGTGCGGGCGTAAAATGCCGGCGCGTAAATCAGCGACGAGCCGATGCCGAGCGCTCCTGAGCGCATTTCCCTCTCGACCAGGTCGCGCATCTGCTGCATCTGCGCTGGATTTGGCTGAACGTCCGCCTCGCCGAGAACATGCATACGGATCGTCGTAGCGCCGATATAGGAGGCAACATTCTGCGACACGCCGCGGCGTTCCAGATAGGTCAGGTATTCGGCCAGCGTTGTCCACTCGATGCTGAATTTCAGATCGGCCTGGTCGTCCTTCATCTGCTTTTTCATGCGGTCATTCAGCGGCCCCATCGACCAGCCTTCGCCCATGATCTGTGTCGTCACGCCTT
>JBJXFZ010000101.1:0-22947 GCA_046154245.1 Pyrinomonadaceae bacterium | reverse complement strand
CTGCGCAGGCAAAAAGCCGTCAAGGTAATCGGTCAAATAACTTTCAAAATCTTCGCACGGTAGCGCAGTCTCGGGCATCGTCATCGACAAAACGCGGGCTTCGAGCCGTGTTATCGGCGACGCCGGCGCTGACATTTGGTGACACACTTCGAGCGATTCTTTTACATCATTGAGCAGGGCGTGGCAAAGCGGGCAAGACAGAGCGTGAGCGGCAACGGCCCTTTGTACCGGCGCGTCGAGCGTCTTGTCGATATAATCGGTCAACAGCTCTTCGAACGTCGAACAATTAATGATGTTCACCTGCCCCTTATTCATAAAATGTCACTTTACTGCGACTCAGTCCACCTACTAAACTAAACGAAAAATTTGTGTTCCTAGGGTCATTCGTGACAAAAAAATCTAAATCGTAACCACCCTCATCCGTCTCAAGATCTTCGCCAGTTCGATGCGTCCCCGATTGATACGCGATTTAACTGTGCCCTCTGGAATTTTCAAAACATCGACGATCTCCTGATATGTGAGTTCTTCGATGTCGCGTAAGATCACGCATGTTCGCAGATCCTGCGGCAGCTTGTCGATACCTTCCTGCACCTGCGAGGCCAACTCCTTCCGCTCCATCTCTTTGTGAGCCGATGTTCCGGCCGCGCGAAGGTGATATTGATGATCATCGACCGCGTCGGCCATTGAGTTTTGCGGATTACGCTGCCTGTGCCGGTAATCGTCGATTATCAAATTGCGTGCGAGCCGCATTAGCCAGTTTGAGAGATCGCCCTGCTTCGGATCGTATTGATCGAGTGAACGATAGACGCGAATAAAAACGTCTTGTGTCAAATCTTCGGCAGCGTCGACACTCGATGTAAAGCGATACGCCAGATTGAATATCCGCCGCGAATAGGCCGAGACTATATCTTCCCAAGCCGCGCCGTCGCCTGTTCTGGCAGCTCGGACGAGTTCGGCACCATCAATTTCGGTCACAGCCTTTATCGCTTCCAAAAACGTTATTCTCCCGAAACTTCTATCGGCTGCGGCCAAAAACAGCTAAGCACGCGGCCCCGCCTTGTCAATGTTTGGTTACGAGACGCTGAAAATAAAAGTTCCCACAAAAAAGATAGCACGATTTTGCAGTAAGCCGAGCGAGATTTGAGCGTCTGGACAAGGAACCGCATGAGTTTTACTTTTCGCGCGAATCCAGTATCCTAAGTTGTTACTGCGGCACGTCACTCCGTTTTGGAGTTATTCACAAAGGATGAGTACTAAAGCAAGCGACATCACGGACTCACGAAAAGTTGGTTCTCGTTCCTGGACCGAGAGCAAGGTACTGTTGATCAACGCGCCGTGGATCTCTAAAGAAGACAACATTTGGAACGGTATTAAAGCGGCGATGCCGCCACTGTCGCTTTTGTCGATCGCCGCGTTTCTCGAAGCCAAAGGTATCTCGGTTCAGATTCTCGACGTTCACGTCGAAAAGCTTACGGCTGAAGAAGTGAAGGAGGTCGTGCGGCTCGTTAAACCCGAGTGGGTTGGGCTCACCGTGATGACGGCGACGTCGATCGCGGCTCATAAGATCGCGCGACTGGTCAAGGATGTCAGTCCGACGACAAAGGTCGTTTTTGGTGGCGTTCACGCCGAGGCACTTCCGCTCGAGTCGCTTTCGAACAGCTCGGTCGATCTGGTAGTTCGTGGCGATGGCGAGTTCACTTTTTTCGATCTTGTGAACGGCGCGGATCACACGCTGCAAGCGGGTGTCTCGTGGCGAAACGGCGATACGGTAGTGAACAATCCGCCTGTTGAGATCAACCTTGACCTCGATCAGTACCCTCGTCCCGCCTATCATTTGGTGCCGATGCACCTCTATTATCCGACGATCGGAGCATATAAGCGGCTGCCGGCTATCAATATGCTGATGACGCGCGGTTGCCCCGGCAAATGTACTTTTTGCAACTCAGCAAACACAACGCTTCGAGTACGCAGCGCCGATATCGTCGTCGCCGAGATCGAACATTTGCGTGACACGTACGGCATCCGCGAGATCCAATTCTACGACGACACCTTCACCGTAAATCGAAAGAACGTAATGCGTTTTTGCGAACTTATGGCCGAACGAAAAGTCGGCGTCTCGTGGACTGCGTTTATCCGTGCCGATTGCTTTAACGAGGATCTTGCGCGTGCGATGAAGGCCGGCGGATGTCACCAAATACTGATCGGCGTCGAGTCGGGCGATGACCAGATACTTCGTAACATTCGCAAACCGATCCAGGATGAGCGTACAAAACGCTCTATCGAGATTGCCCGCAACGCCGGTCTTGAGACGCGCTGCTCGTTTATCTTCGGTAACGTTGGCGACACTCGCGCGTCTATGGAAAAGACGCTCGCATATAGTTTCGAACTCGATCCGGACCTCGCGATTTTTAATATTTCGACTCCGTATCCGGGCACGCAACTGTTTGAATGGGGACGCGATAACGGGTATCTTGCTACCGAAGAATGGAGCGAGTACGAGCTGTCCAGGTTCCTTCTTGACCTCCCGACCGTTTCGAACGAAGAAGTGATGGAGTTTTATGCCTACGCGCATAAAAAGTTCTACTTTCGTCCGATCTCTATTTGGCGGCGCATAAAAGCGATGCGACGCTTTGCTCAGATACGCGATGCGATTCACGCATTCTTTTACGTTGTTCTGCGACAGAAGGTCAGCCAGCGCGGCGAAGTTCGCGCCGATTGGCTCGGCTACGTCAAGGGTGACTTCTTTGACCTCGATTTACGTGAGGCCAGTCCAATACCGAAGCTCACATATGAACTTCGCCAGATCAACACAATAGACCCGAAAGCCTGGGGCTCTGACGCTCACGCGAAAGCCGCCAGTTCGCAGCCAGCGTAGCCGCCTGTCATCCAGTCACTTGCGAAAATATCTAAGATTCATTGTTTTGCTGCTCGTCGCAGCGTTCATCATTTGGTTCTTCGGCCGAAATCTTGACTGGCAGGAGGTTATCGCGAGCCTACGAAGAGCCGATCCGTGGCTGCTGGCCACAGCGGGGATCATTATCTGCGTCGGGTATTTGCTGAGAGCGGTTCGTTGGAAGGTTCTGCTCGAACCGATAACCGAATCGAGTTTGAAAGAACTATTTGCAACCACGACCGTCGGTTTTACGGCGATCTTCTTGATAGGGCGCGCCGGTGAGATCGTTCGGCCGATGTGGCTGCCGATGCGAGACCGACGCGTCCGGCCGAGTGCCGCACTTGTCACACTCGGTCTCGAACGCATTTTCGATCTCGCCGCGCTCGTGACATTCTTTGCGGTGAACCTTTTATGGTTCAAGCCGCAAACAGGGCGCGAGCACGAATTCGAATATGTGACCTTCGTCGGAGGGCTGATGTTTGTCGCGGTGATCCTGGGGTTTGTTGCGTTGATAGTCTTTCAGCGGATCTCCGATCGATTTATCGCCTGGGCAGCCCGAGTAACTGACAAAAAGTGGATCCCCGAACGGCTTAAGAAAATTCTGTTGAGTATTTTGGAACGACTCGCGTCGGCTCTCGCGATCCTTACGGATTGGCGTGGGGCGGCCAGGGTCTCGTTTTGGACTATTCTGCTTTGGCTCGCGATCGCGCTGCCGACATGGTTAGTGTTGCTTGCTTTTGGTATGCCGTTCACGTTTAGCGACTCGCTGTTCATCATGGGTTTTGCGGCTGTAAGTTCTGTCGTGCCGACCCCGGGCGGAGCGGCCGGTGCTTTTCACACCGCGACTGCAGCGAGTTTGCTATTTCTAAAGAGCGACATTCGCCGCGAAGACGCCGCCGCGGTTTCGATCGCAATGCACCTTGTCTATTTTGCTCCGGCGGTCATTTTCGGTTTATATTATTTCTTTCACGGCGACATTAGTGTTGAACGATTTCGCAGTTTGCTATCGAGCGAGAATGCCGAGCGCGAGATCGAATCCGATTCGCCGGATTTTATACCAGAGAGTTAGGTTTGTGGTTTAGGTTTTGGGTTCCTGAATTTTGTCGTCCGCTATTCACTGTTAACTGGTTCACTGTTTATGCGCTGTCCTTTTTGCTCACATCTTGAAGACAAAGTCGTGGATTCGCGCGAGGCGAAGGACGGCGACTCGATCCGCCGCCGCCGCGAATGCCTCGATTGCGGCCGCCGTTTCACATCCTACGAGCGCATCGACCAGATCCCGTACATGGTCGTCAAAAAGGATGGAACGCGCGAGCACTTCGATCGTGACAAAGTGATGGGCGGCCTGCTAAAAGCCGCTGAAAAGCGACCCGTCTCGACAACGCAACTTGAAAAGATCGCCGATGAGGTCGAGAAAAATGTCCAGGATGCCCTCGATCGCGAACTCCCGGTCAGCGATATCGGCAAGGTCATCATGCGTCGTCTTAAAACTCTCGACAAGGTTGCTTATGTTCGTTTTGCGTCGGTTTATCTCGAATTTGCCGATGTTTCGGAGTTTATGACCGAACTAAAGCAATTGGTTTATAAACGCGAACGTAAGGCGTCCAAAAAACCGAAGCCCAAGAAAGATAAAAAGGCGTCATAATGACGGACGAGCGACGAAAATACGAGAGAAAAGACCTGCGAAAGCAAATTTTGCTTGAATTCATGTCGGGAAGGCGGCAGGTCTCGATTTCGGACATCGGGATGGAGGGTTGTTACGTTGATTCTATAGCTGAGGTCGTCGAGGGCGAGATGGTTTCCTTTGACCTGACCAGAGATGCGACGGCCGTCCGATACACCGGAAACGTCGCCTACGTTTTACCCGGCATGGGATTCGGTATTCGATTTTCGGAGCTTACCGCGGAACAGCGACTCTTCTTGGCTGTATTCATGAATTCCTAGACCGCATTATTTCCCGTTCTTTGCCCTTTTCCCGCTAATTACCTAACATTAAAGTTTATGGTTGATCTCGATGAATTTCCCGTTGCGCTAGCCGAGACTGAAGCGATAGAACCGATGATGCAGATCCCGCCTGAGCTGCCGGTGCTGCCGCTGCGCGATATCGTGATCTATCCTTTTATGATCGTGCCGCTGTTTGTCTCGCGTGACCGCTCGATCCGCGCGGTCGAAGAGGCGCTCAACAAGGACCGCATGATCCTGCTCGTCTCTCAGAAAGATGTCAATAAAGAAGAACCTGAGCAGGGTGATCTTTATACGGTCGGGACCGTCGCGATCATCATGCGGATGCTCAAGCTGCCCGACGGCCGCATCCGGATCTTGATCCAAGGACTTTCCCGCTGCCGCGTGAATAAAGTTGCAGGCGGCGGACAATACGTGACATCGAGCGTCACGCCGATCACCGAGCCGATGGGCACCGAAAATTCGCTTGAGGTCGAGGCGTTGATCCGCAATGTGCGCGGTTCGATGGATCGTGCGGCAAGTTTGGGTAAGAATATTTCGCCCGAGGTGCTCGCGATCATTGCAAATCTCGATGACGCCGGCCGTCTCGCCGATCTAGCCGCGTCGAATCTCGAACTCAAGGTCGAGGATGCCCAGAGCGTGCTCGATATCGAGGAACCGATCGCGCGTTTGCGCAAAGTGAACGACCTTCTTAGCAAGGAGATCGACGTTCTCACGGTGCAGCAGGAGATCAACGCACAGGCCCGCTCGGACATTGACCGTTCTCAGCGTGAATATTTTCTGCGGCAGCAGCTAAAGGCGATCCAGGCCGAACTCGGCGAAGGCAATGAGCTTTTTGAGGAGATCGGACAATATCGCGACAAAATTCTAAAAGCAAAGATGCCCGAGGCGGCCGAGGAAGAGGCTCTGAGGCAGCTCAAGAAGCTCGAACGAATGCACCCCGACACAGCTGAGACGGCGACGTTGCGCAACTGGCTCGACATCATGACCGAACTGCCGTGGGCAAAAGCATCGAAAGATAATCTGAATCTAAAAAAAGCCGAGCGGATCCTGGACGAGGATCATTACGGTCTCGAACGGGTGAAAGAGCGGATGATCGAGTCGCTCGCCGTCCGGAAACTAAAAGAAAAGCCAAAGGGTTCGATACTCTGTCTCGTCGGCCCGCCGGGTGTCGGCAAGACGTCGCTCGGCCGCTCTGTCGCGCGAGCTCTCAACCGCAAGTTCGTCCGGCTCAGTCTTGGTGGTCTGCACGACGAAGCTGAGATTCGCGGTCATCGCCGGACGTATGTTGGGGCGATGCCGGGCCGCCTGATCCAGGCAATTCAACAAGCGGGGACAAACAATCCGCTGATCATGCTCGACGAGATCGACAAGGTCGGAGCCGACTTTCGCGGCGACCCGTCGAGCGCGCTGCTCGAGGTGCTAGATCCGGAACAGAACGCAACTTTTCGCGACAACTATCTCGGCGTTACGTTTGATCTCTCGAACGCAATGTTTATGACGACAGCGAATATTCTTGACACCGTTCAGCCGGCGCTCCGCGACCGGATGGAGACGATCTCACTGTCGGGCTACACCGAGGAAGAAAAGCTTGAGATCGCAAAGCGGCACCTTATACCAAAACAGATCGAGGAGAACGGTCTCGAAAAGTCTGACGTCAAATTCGATCGCAAGGCGATCGCAAAAATGATCAGTGAATACACGCAAGAGGCCGGCTTGCGACAACTGGAACGAGAGATCGGCAAAGTTTGTCGCAAAGTTGCGCGTCAAAAGGCCGAGAACAACGGCGAGTTTCAACCGATGCGCGTGACGGCTGAAAACCTGAAGACCTTTCTTCGGGTGCCAAAGATCTTCAACGAGGGCGCTCTCAAAAAGGATCAGATCGGCACCGTCACGGGCCTCGCGTGGACGGCGGTCGGTGGCGACATTTTGTTTATCGAGGCTCTAAAAACCAAGGGTAAGGGCAAGCTGCTGCTCACCGGTCAGCTTGGCGAGGTCATGCAGGAATCGGCTCAGGCGGCATTTTCCTACGCAAAGGCACGCTCCAAAGAGCTAGGTATCGACGAATCGGTGCTCGAGAATTACGACATTCACATTCATCTGCCCGAAGGAGCGATACCGAAGGACGGCCCAAGCGCCGGCATCACAATGGCAACGGCTCTTGTATCGGTTCTTTCGCAGCGTGCCGTGCGAAAGGACGTTGCGATGACCGGCGAGATCACCTTGCGCGGCAACGTGCTCCCGGTCGGCGGCGTCAAAGAAAAGCTGCTCGCGGCACGACGCGCGAAGATAAAAACGGTCATTCTACCGGCGCCGAATGAGCGCGACCTGGACGACCTTCCGCAGGAAGTCCGTGACGATTTGACCTTTATATTTGTGGAAAACGTCCGCGAAGTGTTCGATGCGGCGTTGCGCGAGGGCAAAAGCGGGACTGAAAAGGCAAAAGCGCGGGCACTGAAAGCGGCCTAAGCGACGGGATGTCCTTATTTTGATTGGGTTTTTGACCTTGACCCGCCCTCTTTCATGGGTTATTCTTTTGAGGTTGGTGTTTAACGCGGAACTTTTGCCATGTGCGGGCGTTAAAAATTGTGACAACAAACGATTTAGGCCTTCCGCGAGTCCGTCTGGATCAATTAACAATATTTATAGAAACGATTTGATGAAGTTATTTATATCCAAGTTTTTTTGCCTTGTCGCAACTGCCGTTTTCTTTTTGAATTCAATGGCGATCGCCCAGGTCACGAGTTCGCGCTCGAGTAATGATACGAGCACGCCGGAGGTTTTCAAGGCTCAAGACGCGGTGAACCAGGTTTTGGCTGAATCGGGCCGAGCTTTTAACGAGGGTTTGCTGGCCTACGAGGACAGTAAACTATCCGAGGCCGGTGCAAAGTTCAATAAGTCGGTTGAGGTGTTCCTCTATTCCACGCTCAATGTTCAGCGCGAACCAAAGCTGCAAAATTGCTATAACCAGTTGATCGAAACAATCTACCGCATCGAATTTCCATCCGATGTGCAGTTGCCGCAGGTAAGAAATCTTGCTCAGACGTGCGGCTGGAGCATCGATGTGAATTTGGCTGACAGAATTACGACGATCGCAAAATCATCTCTGAATAAGGCAGTAGCCGTGCCAAGCAGCACGGCGGTCGCCGCGAACTCAGCGCCGGCAAACCAAACAAAGATCGGATTTAACAGTCAGGAATTTGAGCCATCGCCGCTCGACGAGCTTTCGCGGCTCGAACTAACGGTCGATGAACAACAGATCGAGAACAATCCTGTCGCGCAAGCCCAATATCAGTACATCCAATACGCCGTCGCAAACAAATCACTCGGGTTTACCTTCCAGGTTCACCCGATGATCCAGCAATACATTAACTATTATCGCGGCCGTGGCCGCACGACGATGGAAGTCGGGCTGTATCGTTCGGGTATGTTTATGCGGATGGCACGGCGCGTTTTTAGGGAAGAAGGTCTGCCCGAGAATATCACTTGGCTCGGCCAGGTTGAGAGTGCCTGGAAACCGAGCGCGATGTCACACATGGCGGCCTCGGGCCTCTGGCAGTTTATTCCCGGCACCGGTGCTCGGTATGGTTTGCGTCGTACGGCTTTTGTCGACGAGCGGAATAGTTTTGACGAAGCGACCCGTGCATCGGCGCGTTATTTGAAGTTTCTCTTTAACCGCTATGGCGACTGGGAACTGGCAATGGCGGGTTACAATTGCGGCGAAGGAAATGTCGATCGAGCGATCGCACGTGCGGGACAACGCAACTTTTGGGCAGCATATCCCTATCTACCGCGAGAAACTCGCAACTACGTTCCAAATATTCTCGCCACGATCTTGATCGCGAATAACCCTGGCGAATACGGTTTCGGACACATCCGGCCAGCCGCTCCGCTTCAGTATGATCGCATCCGCGTCCCGGCGATGACGAATCTGAGCATCATTGCACAGGCTTCGGATTCGAGCGTGCAATATCTGCGGTACTTAAATCCGCATCTGCGAACCAACACGACGCCGCCCGAGCCGTACATCGTAAACGTACCCGCAGGCAAGGCGAACGAAGTCGTCGCTATCTTCAAGCGCATACCGGCGACGAAGATCAATACGACAAATCTCGCAAACTCGATGTCGGGTGAGACTTGGCAAACGGTCGCAAACCGTACAGGCGTCGGCGTGGGTGACCTGATGGCCGCAAACCCGGGAATGGAAGTTCCGCGAGGTAAAGTTGTCATTCCTTTCAAGGGCAACGGTGTTCAGAACATCGTATATTCGCGTCCCGTCAATGCACCGCCGACTGTGAGCGGTGTCAGGACGGTCAAAGCCAGATCAGGCGACACGGTGCAAAAACTCGCCGAGCGTGAAAAGGCCGATGCACTCGAGGTGGCTAAGTACAACGGCTTACTGCCTGGCTCAGTCCTCGGCGCAGGCCGCGAGATCAAACTGCCGCCACGCGGTGGGAACTAGTTTCAACATCTCATCGATGCAAAGCCCGAACGAATTAAGGGCGTCCGTAAAAGTTGCGGGCGCCCTTACTCACGTGCGCTCTTCTGACACTGTTTGACAAATATTCTGTCTGTAACTATTCTAGTTACAGATATGGCGGCTAACAGTCAATTCTCGATGGCGGTGCACATCCTCGCTATGCTCGCGCAGGCCGGAGACGGGAAGGTCAAATCCGAGTGCATCGCCGCGAGTGTGAATACGAACGCCGTTGTAATTCGCCGTCTTCTGAGCCAGTTGAATCAAGCCGGCCTCGTTGCGTCGCAGACCGGGGCGTCGGGCGGAACAAGGCTCTCAAAACCACCCGGCGAGATCAGTCTCTGCGATGTCTATAAGGCCGTCGCATGCGGCGAGGTTTTTGCGCTTCATGCAAAAGCGCCGAATCAGGATTGTCCGGTCGGCAAAAATATCGAGGCCGTGCTCTGCAATTTGCAAAAAGAGATCGACCGCAGCGTCGGCGAAAAATTGGGCCAATACACGCTTGCTTCTGTTATCGATGCAGTTGCGGCGGTTTGAAACTTATGAAAGCGTTCGAAATCAGAGAATTTGGGATCGACAACCTTTCGCAGGTTGACCTGCCAATGCCGGAGCCGTTGTCCGGCGAGGTACTCGTGAAGTTCCACGCCGCGTCGCTAAATTACCGCGACGTGATGGTCGTGAGCGGCACGTACAACCCCCGCATGAAACTGCCCGCGATCCCGCTCTCTGATGGCGCCGGCGAGATCGTTGCCGTCAGCGAAGGCGTGACCAAATGGAAAGTAGGGATGCGCGTAATGCCGACTTTTGCGCAGCGGTGGTTCGATGGCGACGCAAGCGAGGAAAAACGCCGGACGTCGCTCGGCGCGGGGGCTCAGTGGCAGGGCACCCTCCGCGAATACGGTGCGTTTGACCAAGAGTCACTCGTCGCGATTCCCGAACATCTTTCATACGAGGAGGCGGCGACATTGCCGTGTGCCGCGTTGACCGCGTGGAACGCGCTTGTCGTATCGGGCCGGGTTAAAGCCGGCGATACCGTTCTGACGCTCGGCACAGGCGGTGTCTCGGTCTTTGCGTTGCAATTCGCAAAAATGTCGGGGGCACGCGTCATCGCGACCTCGAGCAGTGAGGCGAAGATTCAGAAGCTTAGAGATCTCGGCGCCGACGAGACAATAAATTACCGTGAGCACGAGGATTGGGATGCGGCGGTCGTGGAATTGACCGAGAATAGGGGCGTTGACCACGTTATAGAGGTCGGCGGCGGGGGAACGTTTGCCAAATCGTTGACGGCCGTCCGGATCGGTGGCCACGTCGCCATGATTGGTGCTCTAACGGGTGCGGCCGGTTTTAGCCCGGTCAGCGTTTTTATGAAGGCTGTCCGGCTCCAGGGAATATTTGTCGGTTCACGTGCGGTGTTCGAGGATATGGCCAAAGCGATCTCGGTGAACAAATTAAGACCGGTGATCGACCGCACATTTGCATTCGACGACGTGCGCGAAGCCCTGAGCTATATGGCGAGCGGTTCGCACTTTGGCAAGATAGTTGTGAAATTTTGAGAAAATGAAGATCGGGATTCTAGGTTCAGGCAATGTCGCGCAGGTTTTGGGCAGCGGCTATCTTGGTAAAGGCCACGAGGTCATGCTCGGCACGCGCGACGCCTCAAAACTAGCCGAATGGCTTAAGAGATCGGGTAAAAACGCGTCGGTTGGGAGTTTTGCCGATGCGGCAAAGTTTGGCGACATCGTGTTTTTGAGCGTTCATGCGACGGCGCTTGATCGTGCGATCGATCTGGCAGGCAAGGAAAGTTTCAAGGGCAAGACGGTGATAGATCTTTCAAACCCGATGGATTTTACCGATGGCGTGCCGCCAAGGTTTACGGCCACGATTGGCAATTCGCTTGGCGAGCAAGTTCAGAAAACTCTGCCCGATGCGAATGTCGTAAAGGGGTTCAACTCGATCGGCGTGGCGGTGATGACCGATCCCAAATTTGGCACTGAGACCGCGACGCACTTTATCGCCGGCGACAACGATATTGCGAAGGCAGAGGCGACGAGACTCATCGAGGAATTCGGTTGGGACGTGATAGACGTTGGCGGCATTGAGCAGTCGTTCTTTCTCGAAGCTCTCGCGTCACTGTGGGTCAATTACGCGTTTAAGACAAACAGTTGGAACCAGGCGTTCAAACTTCTGAAAAGATAGGATTTAAAAGATTACGGAGGAATATTATGGCTACAAGATCAGCAAAGGCAACATGGAATGGAACCTTGAAGGAAGGGAAAGGAACGATGGCGCTCGGCAGCGGGGCGTTTGAGGGAGCATTTTCGTTCGATACCCGAATGGGCGATGAGCCGGGAACCAATCCCGAGGAACTTATCGGTGCGGCACTTGCGGGCTGCTTTACGATGGCGCTAAACGCCGGGCTTGAGAAGGAAGGCTTTGCGGCGAATGGTGTGAAAACGGCGGCGACGGTCCACTTTGGCAAAGACGATAAGGGTTTTGCGATATCGCAGATCGATCTGGCGTGCGAAGCCGACGTGCCGAACATCGACGAAGCGAAATTCAACCAGATCGCTGAGAGCACAAAAACCGGCTGTCCGGTTAGTCGCGCACTGACAGGCACTAAGATCGTGCTCGACGCTAAGCTGACAAAAGCGCAGACATCTGCGTGATATAATTTTTAGAATTTATTAGGAGAAAATAATGGGAAACTTTGCAAAAGAAGTAACGGATTCGGTCTTCGAGACTGATGTTCTCGGAGCCGACAAACCGGTTTTAGTGGATTTTTGGGCCGAATGGTGCGGCCCGTGTCGCATGATCGCCCCGACGGTCGAGGCGATCGCCGAGGAATATAAGGACAAGGCCGGCGTCTATAAAATGAACGTCGACGAAAACATGAACGTGCCGCAGCAATACGGCATCCGCGGCATCCCGACGCTGATCTTATTCAAGGGCGGCCAGGAACAGGAACGCATTGTCGGTGCCGTCACCCGCGAGGCGATAGCTAAAGTCATCGAGAAGTACGTTTAGTCGAGTTAAGCTAACAAACAAAAAAAGGCTGGCGTTTTGTAATGAACACCAGCCTTTTGTATTTTCCAAGATCGCCTAGAAACGGTTGTAGTTTGCAATCGGGTAATCACCGTTTGCCCCAAAAGGAACAGCGAATGCCCCACTGGTTGAGCCAAATACCCAAAAGACCGAAGCTCCAGGAGTTGCGCTAGGCCGCCAAATGGCTACATCCGTTTTGCCGTCACCGTCGTAATCGCCATGCGTATGGAAATCGGTTGCCGATGCGCCGAAAATAGCGTACGGTGCTGCTGAAATGGCGCCGGTTGTGCTCGGTCTAACATACCAATTTATTTGTCCGGCAGAACCCCTAGCAACCGCCAGATCGGTTTTGCCGTCACCATCATAATCGCCCGGTACGATGACATCGGTCGGCGTGCCGAAAACAATCGAGTTGAATCCGGCTGTTGTTTGCTGCATCCAGAAGCGAGCCTGCCCGCCGCCGTTATTGCGTTGAATCACAAAGTCGCGCTTTCCGTCGCCGTCATAATCGCCCGGCGCCGGAAAATCTCCATTCTGTCCCCACGGAGCGTACGTAACAAAGGCCGGGTTCAATGAGCCGCGATAAAACCAAGTGCTCTGGTCGCCTGAATTCGCACCGGCGCGATAAACCGCCGGATCGGCCTTGCCGTCACCATCGTAATCGCCCACAACACGCGGATCATCACCGGTTTGTCCGAAAGGCTCGATCCGAACGGTATTGGTTAGGCTCTGTAGAATGTAAAAAGCCGCAACTGTCGGAGCTCCCGCCCGCCAGATAGCTATATCCGATTTATTGTCGCCGTCGTAATCCTCGGGCACAAAGGAATCGCCCGAAATTCCCCATTGCGAACCAAAGGTTGTGCCCGGACCGTTGAGATTGACAAACCACGTTATCTGACCACCCGGCCCGCCACCCGTATTACGAACTACCGCAAAATCTGTCCGACCATCGCCGTTAAAATCGACGTGATTTTGATTGTTGGTCGGTGTAGACGTTGTAACGTCGGCCCAAGTGTTTCCTACGCGAATGCCGTCAACTCTGGCCGTCGGCGATGTAGCAACTGCACCTTGTCGCAAAGAAACCGTGCCGGGACTAATATCGGTTTGCGTAATATCAGTTGCCGTTACGGTTGGCGCCGGCTCGCTGGCCGGAACCGTCGTGCTGACAAAAAGTGAAACCGTGTCGTTGGTCGCACCGTCCACGATAGTGTATTTGACGACGACCAGATAAGTCGTGTTCAAAGAAAAGCTAAACGGTGTAAATGTAATATTTCCGGCAGTCGTTAGCGCTTTTGAAATACCAAACGCAACATTATTTGAGCCGTCTTTGGCAATGAAAACTCTGCCTCTAAATGTTGTACCCACCGGATCAGGTCCGAAATGGAAAAAATAACCGCCAAGCGGGTCAGTCGTCGCTTCGCTTACGGTAACCATAAAAGCCGCATAAACCGACCCGGTCGACTGCACCGCGAATGTCCGATTAACGTCCTCGCCGGTTGTCGTCAAACTTACGGCATTGCCAACACCGGAGGATGGATAGCCGGTTAAAGTTAGCCCTGGAGATGAAGTAGCGATAGAATTCGTTCCGCCACCACTATGAGCCGTCCAACCGTTAGCCGTTAGTAAGGAACCTGGAGCGGCAGTAAAATCATCGACCAGCAATGTAGCCGCGGGCGAAACATTTTCTGCCTGGTTTTTACCAAGTTTGCTCTGTGAAACTTCCTTTTGCGGAAAGACATTACCGTTGCAAAGGAGTACGATCGTACACCAAGCAAAAAAGACCAAACGCACACGACTTTTTTTCATTATTTTCTACCTCTTCTCCTGCGAAATAATATCGAAGCTAACTTTGGCGGCAACAACTGACAAAAGGCATCATCGGCTATTGGCTTTGCCAAAGAGCTGTAATTCAAACGTGAACTTTCGCAAATCATACCACAACGAGCTTGAATTGCTAACCGTCGAGATGCCAATATTCTCGGCCATTTGCTTAAATCTCTGTTACAATTTTTGTAAATACAGAGGAATGAATGACGAGGTCGTTATTAATAGTTTTTTGTCTTTGTTTTGTCGTGCTGTTTTCGGTTGATTCGATAGCTCAGGACAGCAAAACCGGTAAAGACGAGATTATCCGCGTCGATACGCAGATCGTCGATGTGCCGGTGGCGGTGACAAACGCGAAAGGCGCGGCGGTTGCGGGGCTCAAGCAGTCGAATTTCGTCGTTTATGAGGACGGAAAAAGGCAGGAGATTGCGGATTTTTCGGCGACGGCCGAGCCGTTTGAGGTCGCGCTTGTTTTGGACACGTCGGGCTCGACGCGAAACGATCTTCAACTGATACAGCGAGCGGCGTTGGATTTTATCAACTCGCTGCGTCCCGGCGATCGAGTTGCGATAATTGCATACAACACAAGCCGTGATGACAAACAGATGTTTCACGTGAGCGAAGTCGTGAGCTTTTTAACGGGCGACAGACGCGCGCTTGGCACCGCGGTAGATCGGGTTCGCACAAGCAATGGCACACCGTATTACGATTCGTTGTTGCAAGTAGTAGAAAAGGTCTTTGGCGCACCCTCGGCAGCTGAATTTCGCGGACGACGCGCCATTGTTGCGCTGACTGACGGTGTCGATTCGACAAGCGCTGCGGATTTTGAAGCGGCGAAAATTGAACTGATGCGCGCCGGCGTGATCTCGTTTTTCATTCAGGTCGACACTCGCGACTTTTTTGAGGAAGGCTTGCTCGGCGACTGCCAAAGCGCCACTAAATTCTCAACTGCGCAGATCCGCCGCTACTATCGCAGCATAGCGGCGACGAGAAACATGGAAAAGACGTTCGACTTTTGCAAACTCGGTGATTTTGAGCGGCTCGCGATCAGCAAACGGCTTTACGAGATCGCCAACACGGAGATGAATGATCTGGCAAAAATCTCGGGCGGTAGCGTCTTTCCCGTGGGCGATCTCAGCGAAGCTCGCAATGCGTTCAAGAGCGTCGCCGAAGAGATCGGCACTAAATACACGATCGGATATTACCCGGCAAACGACAAAAAAGACGGGACTTATCGCAAGATAAAGGTTGAGGTCGTCGGAGTGCAAAAAGGGGCGACTGTTCGCGCACGAGAGGGTTATACCGCACCGATAAACTAAGAAATCTTAGCCACGAATGGACGTTAATTGCGCGAATTGATCTTTTGATTCGTGATATTCGTGACATTCGTGGCAAGATTATTTTGTGGCTATGAAATTCAAGCGTATTTGTTTGATGGTTTTGGATTCGGCGGGTATCGGCGAAATGCCCGATGCGGCCGAGTGGGGTGACGCCGGGGCCAACACTTTAGGGCATATTTTCGAATCGCGCCGCGTCAATGTACCAAATTTGCAAGCTCTCGGTCTCGGAAACATCACTCCGCTCGCGGGCCTCGCAGCCGTAGATTTGCCGACCGGCAGTTACGGCAAATGCACGCTCAAGTCCGACGGCAAAGATACGACGACAGGGCACTGGGAGATGGCCGGGATTATTCTCAAACAAGGTTTTCCAAAGTTTCCGGATGGTTTTCCGTCACGCATTATCGATGAGTTTGTTGAGCGCTCAAACGTTCCCGGCGTGCTGGGCAATATTCCTGCGAGCGGTACCGAGATCATAAAGGAGATGGGCGAAGAGCATGTCCGAACAGGCAAGCCGATCGTCTACACATCGGCCGACAGCGTTTTTCAGATCGCTGCGCACGAGGAAGTTGTGCCGCTGAAGCGGCTTTACGAGATGTGCGAGATCGCGCGCAATATTCTTCACGGTGAAGACGAGGTCGCACGCGTCATCGCCCGTCCGTTTTTGGGTAGCAACGCGGCTGACTTCAAACGCACCGAGAATCGCCACGATTACGCTGTTCCGCCGCCGGCAGGAAATCTGCTTCCCGTATTGAAAGACGCTCGCTTAGATGTCGTTTGCATCGGCAAGATAGCATCGATCTACGATCAACTAGGTGTAACCCAAGATCTCGTCGCAAAGAACAACGAACAGGTTATCGACGTCACGATTGATGCCTTAAACGCGGACACAACCGGGCTTATATTCTGCAACCTCGTTGATTTTGACATGCTCTACGGCCACCGCCGCGACACCGAGGGCTACGCAAAGGCGCTCGAACGCTTTGACACGCGGCTCCCTGAAATAATCGACGCCCTGAACGACGACGACCTGCTCATAATGACCGCCGACCACGGCAACGACCCGACGAAAGAGGGAAGCGACCACACTCGCGAATATGTTCCGCTCATCGTTTACGGCAAAACTGCGAAGCAAGGCGTTGATCTCGGCACTCGCCAGTCGCTCTCGGACATCGGCCAGACGATTGCGGAGAACTTTGGTCTAGAAATCGACGACGGGGTTAGTTTCCTGCCACAAGTTTAGACAGTCGACCCGCCGCGTTCAGATCGGTTGCATTAGACTTTTTAGGCGTTATTGGTCAGCATGTGATGTTTCGGTGGTAGAATGAAGCCATGACAGCCCCTCTTCCGGAAAACGAAGTCGGCCGGCTGGCCGCCCTTTATAAACTCGGTATCCTCGACACACCCGCTGAACGCGAATTTGACGACATAACGCTCCTCGCTTCGCAGATCTGCGGCACACCGATCGCGATAATTTCGCTCCTTGATGAGTCTCGTCAGTGGTTTAAGTCGAGAGTTGGCTTAGACGTTCCAGAAACTCCCCGTGATCAGGCCTTCTGCTCCTACACGATTTTAAACGCCAAGAAAACGATGGTCGTCACGGACGCTGCGACTGACGACCGTTTTCGGCAAAACCCCCTGGTTACCGGCGAACCAAAAATCAGGTTTTATGCGGGGGCTCCGCTGCTTACGCAAGAGGATCTTCCGCTCGGATCGCTTTGCGTCATCGACCGGGAACCGCGCGAGCTTAACTTTGAACAGCTTGCGGCGCTCGAGGCATTAGCGAGACAGGTAAGTCTTAGGCTGGAACTCCGACGAACGACGATGCTTCTGCAAGAGGCGAACACGAACCTAAAGCAGTTGTCGCTCTTAGATGACCTGACTGGTCTTTACAATCGCCGAGGTTTTTTTCTGCACGCAGAGCAACAGATCAAACTTTATCGTTCTCGTAAATCTGAACGGAGTATTTGGGTGATGGTTGGTGATATGGACGGATTGAAGCAGATAAATGATCAGTTTGGCCATATGGAAGGTTCAGCCGCGATAAATCGTGCGGCGGTGACGATAACGAAGACCTTTCGTGATGCGGACATCATCGCCCGGCTTGGCGGTGACGAATTTGTCGCCCTTATGCTCAATACGCTTGACGAGGTTGCGGAGCGCGTTCCCTCTCGGCTTCAGGCCAACTTCGATGATTTTAACGCCCAGAGTGGCCTTCCGTACAAATTGGCAATGAGTATCGGCATGGTTAAGATCGATTTCAGTGCCGACAAGAATCTGGTCGACCTGATAAACCAAGCGGATGAGCTTATGTACGAGAACAAGCGGAATAAAAAAAAGCAGGCTTAGAACGTCAGCGAGACGTGTGATTCAACAATTACCGCCTTTGTGGCACTTTTCGGATTCGCGCTCAGTTTGGCGTCTTTTCTACAGGCTTCGCTTCATTTAAGCTTCAGTTAACAAACCTGACACATCTTGCACAAGCAGCGAGGGACGATTTGTCCCTAACTTAAGTTCGCTGCGCGTGCGGGGCAAAAAAAGACGTCTCTTCCGCAGTCGGGGTGGGCTGTGTCTCGAAGGTTGGATTAAGATAATATGAATCCATTGGGGAGCTAAACTATGAGGATGATCGTGCGGCGTTGTATTTGTATTGGATTTGTTCTGTCGATTATGCTGCAAGGCATTATCGGACAGAAGGCGGCGGATGAAGTGAGCGAACCGACGTCCAGGCTGCGTGGCGTGATCGAGCGTTTTGCACAGGACGTCGGGGCGTTTAATAGGTTTTGGACGTCGGAGTTATCGACGGCTCGAATCGCGCGGTTCTCTGAGCTTTATCCAGACGAGCTTGCGAACTTGGCAAAATTGAATTTTGACTCGCTGAACACGGACGAGCAGGTCGATTACGTCTTGTTCAAAAACTATCTCGAGCACGAACAGCGTGAGTTGTCGCGGTTTAAGAAACAGGCGGATGAGATGGCGCCGCTGATCCCGTTTGCAAAAACTATCACCGATCTCGAAGACGCGCGGCGGAGGCTCGAGTTTGTTGATGCGGCAAAGTCGGCGGCTGTGTTGAATAATCTTTCAAAGGCGATCGTCGAGACACAGAAGTCGTTTGAAAGTGTCTCGGCATCGAGACCAAAACGCACCGTTGCAAATCGTACGGTGCGGCATGTTGCCGGTTTACGCGATACTTTGCGTCGTTGGTACACGTTCTATAACGCTTATGATCCGACGTTTACGTGGTGGTGTGAGTCGCCTTACAAAGCCGCGGACGAAGTTCTCGCAAAGTATCAAAGCTTTATCACGACAAAACTCGTCGGCATCGCGCCGGACGACAAAACGACAATTATCGGTGACCCGATCGGCCGTGAGGCTCTAATCGAAGAACTAAAATTCGAGATGATCCCGTATTCGCCCGAAGAGTTGGTCGAGATCGCGAATAAGGAATTCGACTGGTGCATCGCCGAGCTTAAGAAAGCGTCGCGTGAGATGGGCCACGGCGACGATTATATGAAGGCGATCGAGGCCGTGAAGCAAAAGTACGTCGAGCCGGGCAAGCAGGCGGCGCTCATTCGCGATCAGGCACGCGAGGCGATCGATTACATAAAGAAAAACGATCTCGTCAGCGTGCCGCGCATCGCCGAGGAATCGTGGCGGATGGAGATGATGACGCCCGAACGCCAACTCGTCGCGCCGTTCTTTCTCGGCGGCGAGACGATACTGGTGAGCTATCCGACCGATGGCATGACGCACGAGCAAAAGATGATGTCGATGCGCGGCAACAACCCGCACTTTGCACGCGCCGTCACGCACCACGAACTTATTCCGGGGCATCACCTACAGCAGTTCATGACGTCGCGTTACAAGCCGTACCGGCGCATGTTCAGCACGCCGTTTTGGGGCGAGGGCTGGGCGCTGTACTGGGAGTTTGTGCTCTGGGATCGCGGATTTGTAAAGACGCCCGAGGATAAGATCGGGGCGTTGTTTTGGCGTTCACACCGCGCGGCGCGTATTATTTTCAGCCTCAATTTTCACCTCGGTAACTGGACACCCGAGCAGTGCGTCGATCTGCTGGTGAACAAAGTCGGTCACGAACGCGACAACGCTCTCGCCGAGGTTCGGCGATCATTCAGCGGTGATTACGGCCCGCTCTATCAGATGGCGTATATGATGGGCGGTCTGCAATTTTATACGTTGCATCGCGACCTGGTCGGTTCAAAAAAGATGACAAACCGCGCCTTTCACGACGCGATCCTGAAGGAAGGTCCAATACCGGTCGAGCTGGTGCGCGCCGTGCTGACCAAGCAAAAACTTAGTAGCGATTTCAAATCAGGCTGGCGATACTATGATCTGAAATAGGATTACCCACGAAAAGGACGAAATGCACGAAAAGGAGCTGGTCATTCCGTGCTTTCTGTGTGTTTCGCGGGTAAAGTCTTGTCTTGCAAAACGTCCGCCCGGTGGATTTATTTCGTTTTTAATGTCCATTTTTTACGTTTCGGTTCGTCTATTAGTTGAAAAGCATTTAGTGCTCTGCGAATTTAGGTTGTGAGAGGTATTTCGATGAAGCTAAAACTGATGATATTCGTTGCGGTCGCGGTCCTTTCCGTGTCCTCATACGGCCAAACTAAGATCACAGAGAATACGCTAAAACTTGCCGCGGGGACGGTCGCCGCAAAAGCGACGCTGGCCGACGTTTCGTGGCTCATAGGTAGCTGGAGCGGAACAGGTCTGGGCGGCGTGTCCGAGGAGATTTGGAGCAGGCCGGCGGACGGGGCGATGATGGGCACTTACCGTCTAGTCAAGAACGGCAAAACCGTCTTTTACGAATTTATGCTGCTGACCGAGACCGAGGGCACGATCGTTTTACGGATAAAGCACTTTCACCCGAATTTTGTCGGATGGGAGGATAAGGATAAGTCTGTCGACTTTAAGTTTGTAAAGACGGAAGGCGACCGCGCGTATTTTTCGGGGTTGACGTTTGAGCGTAAGGGCAAGAAGGGATTGAACATCTATCTTGCACTGCGACAAAAAGAAGGCGAGGTTCGCGAAGAAGTTTTTAATATGAAGCGCGTCAAGTAACGCACAAATCAACGATTTTAGGAGAACATGCCATGCCAAACTACTTACTTATACTTCACGAAGAACCGATGGACTACTCCAAGCTTTCCGCGGAACAGATCGAGGCGATCATTGCCGAATACATCGCGTGGCGGCACAAGATCGAAGCTGAGGGCAAATATGTCGGCGGTGAAAAACTCAAGGACGAGGGCGGAAAGCACCTCAGCGGCACGGCCAGCGACCTCAGAGTAACAGACGGTCCGTATACCGAAGCGAAAGAGGTTATCGGGGGCTATTTCGTTATCTCGGCCGCAGATTACGAGGCGGCAGTCAAAACTGCCGGCGACTGCCCGCATCTTAAATATGGCGGCCGCATCGAGCTTCGCGAGATCGAACCAACCGAATAAACTTATGACCGCGATCTCCGAAACCGAGGTCAATGAAAGAGTCGACCATCTGTTCAGGCGTCACGCCGGACAGATGGTCGCTGTTTTGTGCCGAATTTTCGGTTTTGAGAGGATCGACTTGATCGAAGACGCGGTTCAGGACGCGCTCGTCGCCGCGCTCAGGAAATGGCCGTTTACAGGCATGCCCGATAATCCGACGGCTTGGCTTACTCAGGCTGCGAAAAATCGCTTGATCGATCGTCTGAGAAGAGACAGCCGCTCGCAAACCGACGTGGAAGATCTCGATCTCGACGGTTCCGCCGGTGAAACCCCCGTGTTCTTCACGACCGAATTGAGCGAGGACCAGCTTCGGATGATCTTTGCCTGCTGCCATCCGGCGCTCACGGCCGATGCTCAGGTTGCCCTGACGTTGAAGATAGTCGGCGGTTTTAGCGTCTCAGAGATCGCGAGCGCGTATCTTGCTCGCGAAGATGCGATCTCAAAAATGCTGACGCGCGCAAAATCACGCCTGCGTGAGAGTATGGTGACGCTCGAAATTCCGGTAGCAAACGAAATACCCGAACGATTGGACGCCGTTCTAAAGGTTCTGTACCTGATGTTTAACGAGGGTTATGGCGCGTCGGGCGGCAACGAACTCGTCCGCCGCGACCTCTGCTTTGAGGCGATTCGGCTTATCGAATTATTGGCTGCACAGCCTATGACAAACTCGCCAAAGGTTCACGCGGCGGCGGCGTTGTTTTTCTTTCAAGCCTCGCGGCTGCCAGCTCGCACGGATGATCTCGGTGAACTGATACTTCTCGAGACGCAGGACCGCGCGCTGTGGGACAACGGCCTGATATGTCGCGGCATTCGGCATTTGCGACTTTCGGGCAGCGGCGGCGAACTCTCAGCGTTTCACCTCGAAGCGGAGATCGCGTCAATTCACGCCCTCTCGCCTGACTATGCCTCGACCGACTGGCGACGCGTGCTGAAGTGTTATGAGACCATGCAGAAAATTTCGTTTTCTCCTGTCGCCGAGCTGAATCGCATTATCGCCGTCGCCCGCGCCAACGGCCCACACGAAGCGCTTGCGGAACTTGAGCGACTCGAATCAACGCACGAAAAAATGAGCGCCTACAACCTCTTTCACATCACTCGCGGCCAACTTTACTGCGAAACCGGCGATCACAAGTTGGCTGAAAACTCTTTTAGAATTGCTTCAAAACTGACAAAAAATCAGACAGTAAAACGTCTGATCGAGCGCAAGTTGAAAACGTCTCATGCGTTTCAAGACAAGTTGGCGACACTATGATCTGAAATAGGATTGCCCACGAAACACGCGAAAGGCACTAAAAGAATTGATCTTCATTCCGTGTTTTTAGTGTATTTCGTGGGCATATTCTTATCTGGCAAAGCGATAACCGAGCAGCGACAAGGGGATAAAGATGACAAGGCTCACGATGATAAACCAGACCGGTTGCGGCCAATAGTTTGCAACGACGAGTTCACCGATCGTTAAGAGCACTCCGACCGTGAGAGCGAGCCTTGCACCCGAACTCCATCGTCGCCCCATTTTTGTCGCGATAAAACCACCGGCAAAAGCAGCCAGCGCGTAACCGATGGCGACCGCGACAAACGCGGAGATCGGAAACGTCTGCATGTAGACAGCGTAATCAATCTGCGACTCGTATGCAGCATTCTTCGGAGTGTCAGGCGCGATCATTGTGCCGATCATATAACCGATCCAAATTATTGCCACAGCCGTGATCATCGCCACGACAACCGCCAAAATTTTGCGTCCCATAGATTCCTCCGAGTTAAGTTAGATAGCCAATTTTTAAACCTATCGAGGGCGCAAGTCAAGACAGCGCGGTAAGGATGCTATTGGTCAGAATCGTGTGCAAAAAGAAAAGAGAACCGAACGGCCCTCTATTAAATATCTAAAAACTCAAAAGTGTTTACTTC
>JBJXFZ010000095.1:0-3399 GCA_046154245.1 Pyrinomonadaceae bacterium | reverse complement strand
AAGAGCTGGTCCCGGCACAGTGCCGAAGCCTCGCACATGTCCACCTCTTTGATCACCTTCTGAACGGCCACTGTTCTCATCAACGCTTTCGGCATTCCGATGTCCCGGGCGACGGCACTCAGACGGTTGTAAACTTGCGTCCGCTGTCCGACCAGGCTCGACCTCAACTTGATCACGTCCAATATCTCCGTGCTCTCGATGGGCCGTCGCCAGATCGCCGGGAACTCATTCCTCATCAGCAGCCAAAGCATGTGCTCGGCATCAACGCGGTCGTTCTTATGTCTCGAAAGTGCGGTCTTCCTTATCGAAACCGGATTGCCGACGAGCAGCTTATGACCCGCCTCAGCAATTATCTTCTCGAACCAGCCCGCACGGCTCGATGCCTCGATACCGATAACTGCCCCTCTTTCGATCGATGAGTAATACTCGCGTACCTTTTCAATGTCGTGAAACAGCTTCAAAGTCCCTGTCTCACCTGTCTCTTTGTCACACCAACAAAGCGTCTGCTGGTATGGATGTAGATCAACTCCGATGTAAAATGTCATAGCGGTTTCTCCTGTCAAAGAGCAGATTTCTTCGTCAAAAAGATACTACTCCACCTGACTCGAGAAACCGTCTTTTATAACATCAGGCTTGACCCTCCTCTTGTTACAGCCGTTGTATGTTTCATTTAATTATAATTTCCCGGGTTTTGATTCTTCCATCAACAATCTTATAAACCTCTAAAATTTCCCTTCCTGTCAACCGATTGATAACGTAAAGTGCCCGCGGAGTTCCTTCTAATGGACGGTCTGGTTGTGGAATCCCATTGAGCTCATAATGTTCTCTGGTATCAAAGAAGGCTATATATCTCTCTTCTTCTTTGCAGTATTTAGCTTTTAACTGATTTGCGGTTGCTAGATAATTTTCATCAGTCTGATTTCTTAAATCAATTTTAATATAAATGTGAAAGGAAGTACCTCCTGAAGAACCAACGAATAATGTTTTAAACTTTCCACGAACTGTCAGTTTACTCTTACATTCAATAGATTTTTCACGTATCACTTTCTGCGAAAATACTATAGTTGCTGAAAAAATCAACATTAAACTACAAATTGCTAACATCTTAAGCATCTCAATAATTTGCCCCCATTTCTAAAATTTATTTCGTGCAGCCGTTATCCCTTAGTGCTTGGGAAATTCCCATACTTGACGCAACATGATCGGCAGTTTTCCCCGTCAGCAACGTATACAATTTTTCGTCGCTCAATCCCTTAAGTGAATGTAAAGCCTCGTGCAGAATTGTGGTTTGGCTATTGAATCCATTTTTTTTGCCGTTCCAAAAATTCCCATCGGTTCGATAGTAAACATCGCTCCGCCCTAAAACGGTATCAGAAAATTTTCCACCTGGATTAAACATTGTCCTTGCCTGGACTCCATCCTTTCCTGCAAAGTAGTCCTTAATTGATTGCTTGCGTTCAAATTGACGAAGGTCTTCTCTTGATCCCGGTTCCCAGCCACTTTCATCAATTCCACCGGCATCAAAAGTGTTAACTGTTGAGTTAGACCCATCGTAAGCATTTTGTAGATTAACCACCTCAATGACACTTTCGACAGTCAAGCCCGCTTTTGTTAGTAAAGCAAGGCATTCCTTAGAAATGTTGGCAAGACGTTTTCGTATTTCTTCTCGCTTCTTTTCATATTTCTTTTGATCCTCTTCATTTAGGGGCTTCTTTGTGCCTATTTGCTGTTGCGAAATCAAATCTACAGATAGCGACCAATTTATGCTGTAGAACGGGGTTACGTTACCGAAGCTCACTTGACTCTGGCTAGGGTTAAATGCTCCCCAAGTTACGCTCTGGCTTCCGTCATAACCGTAAATTGCCGTAAAAGGCGTTCCCCATCTAACACCTGAAATCTTATATCCTGCTAACTGACTTGAGAGCCTTGTCGTCAGCTGGAGGATAATGGATTCGACCGAGCCGCCGCCGATCATACCTAGAAAGCTCATGAACGACGCGTGATTAACAGTCATTCCATCGATTTGATACTCGACCGATTCGCCGTTGACCCTAGTCGGATCATCGCGGCCTAGCCATCCGCAGCCACCGCAGGGCTCGGGCGGATACGGGTCGTAGTAAGGACTGACTTGTCCGGCATTGGAACCAAATGGATCGAGTTCAGTCGGTGCTCCCTCAAAGCCGTCGCCGGTAAACAGCACACCGTTCTCAGTCGATGATTTCGAACTCATACCGGAGGCGTCCGTTTGCAGGAAAACCACGCTCTGCGATTGAGTTGTAATTCCATGCTGCCAAGCAATCACCGCACCGGCCGCGTGTACGTAGGTTCGATATTTTCCACCGTCTGGCATTACGTCACTTACGACCTCGCCACCCAAGACCGACGAGCGGATATAGTATTTAATTTCGTTTTCCCACACGCAAGGGTCTTCAGGATGTAGAATTGGCGGGCGACATGTGCCTTTGACGCTTTTTGTCTCGCGTCCAAGCCCGTCTTGGTGTCGGTAAATATCACTGTCCGTTACGTTGTGAATTCTCGTCAGTTGCCCTGCGGCGTCATAGACGCTGGCCTCAGCTTCGTCCGGCGCATTTGATTGCGTAACCCGACCGTCCGCGTCATGCAGCCATCCAACATTTGTGACTCGGTCGTTTTGGTACGAATAATTTAAATCAAAGTTGTGATTGTTATAGCTGCCCTGCCCCCAATGCAGGTTGTTTCTCTGAGTAAGGTTGTTAAAGGCATTGAACTGATAGCTTTGGCGATACGGGAGGCTGAGCTCGGCGTTAGCAACCGTTCCACCGCTTGCCTCCAAACTTGATTTGCCATGCTTGATCCTTCCTGCGTGGTCATAGGTCATCAAGCGATCCCAGATTGAATGAAGTGCAAGATCATCAACAAACTTAAGTTTACCATCCGCATAGTATTGGTAGTTCTTCGACAGTAGCGGAGTCGTAACTCCCACCTTGGTATACTCAAAATGATCGGCCTGCAAGCGATTGTTGTAGGCTGTCTCGATCTGCGTTCCGTTTCCGTATTCGAGATGTTTCAAACCGCCCCACGCACGGTAGCCTGCATTATTCGCGTAGGTAGAAACGCCGCCATATGCAGCGCCGGTTACCGAACTGAGGCGACCGGCTTTGTCGAAATCGTAGTTGATCTGCTGATTGTATGGGTCTTTGAGTGACTTTAACTGACTTGCAAGAGTGTATGTATATTCGAGCCGGAAGCTGTTGTTCGTCATTGGCGCATTTGGGAGTGAATCGCTAAATTGTCGCGTCTCGGCGGTCATCTGTGAGAGTTCGTTGTATCCGTAAGTCTGTGTTCCGAGGCCGTCCGTCATCTGCGTTCGGTTGCCAAGATTGTCGTAAGCCAGCGTGACGCTCGTCGGGACCGGGATAT
>JBJXFZ010000085.1:0-3697 GCA_046154245.1 Pyrinomonadaceae bacterium | reverse complement strand
CAACTTGCATCCGACTTGCCAAATGTACGTCCCCAACGCCCGCTTCCCACAGCTTCAAGTAGTTATAGGAGCGCGGCCGACGGTCTTGCTGAAGTCATCAGAACGGATTTCGCCTCTTTAGCCGATGAATATGGACTTGAAATTCACAGGATTGCTCTTCAAGAGATTAAGTTACCATCGGAAATTTATGCTGCAGCTGTTGATGCGTGCAAATCGGCCTATTTGCCACTGAAAGCCCAAGCGGAAGCGGCGGAACGAAGAATGATGCTTCAAGCCGAGGCTGACGTTATCGGAAAGGAAGCATTAGGAATGAAGGAAATCGCAGGGAACATTCCGGCGCTAGCGTTCCAAGAATTCCTCTCACCATTGTTTTTGGATTTCAATCGAAAACGTGGTGTAGGCGGTCAGCTGAATCCATGAGTACTTATTAGTATTGCTGTGTCGGATCGCCTATCCATTATTAGATAGTCCAGCAAGCATCTCACCCAGCTTCTCCAGTTTATCGAGCGGGAGTTCGCGGAGGGTGGTTTGGATGTCGTTTTTCTGTTTGATGAGCGTGCGGAGGGCGTGGGTGTCGTGGACGACAGTTTTGCCGTCCTCGCGCCAGTCGAAAAGGTCGTTCGGCGTGCAGTTGAGCAGCAGGCAGAGGCGTTCGAGGTGGTCGGGCTTGATGTAGCCGAGCTGATAATTGAGCCACGAATGCACCGTCTGCGGCACAAAACCATTCTTGACCAGCCAACGATACGGTTCGTCGATCCCGCGTGTCTTTAATATCCTCTTAATGTCGAAATAAAGCATCTCTCACCCTCATTGAAGAGAAAGATAGCACATTTTATTAAATGTGACGAGCTTTTTTTCAATGGTCGCGTGCTTCGGATCAAATGTGCAGTGCTTCGGGTAAAATATGACGCACTTCGTCTCAATAGTGCAGTGTTTTTTATAAAAGCTGACAAACTATTTCTAGATTCTCACTAACTTTTTCTCAATAGTGACATGAAGTGTATAAAAGATGACGTTATAAATACTAAATTTTGGTGATCACTATCTCGCAGATTAAGAATCCGGATGAGCCTGTTTAAGGTGTTCGAGGTCTGCAAGGTCGTGTGGTCGGCCGGTTCGCTGCTTGTTTTCCATTAGATCGTGCGCGGAAATGTATTCCACGGCTAATTCGCCTATTTGTCCGGTCTTACGGCGATTCCAGCATTCCGCGAAATCCATTTCCTCGAGTTGAGTGATGATGTCTATCCTGTTCGGAGGGAGGCCGATCTGATAGAAGGTGCCAGGAGAGGTTAGGTCATCTTTCGACAACTCGCGAAGCGGCGCACCAAAACTGCGTAAGGCGGCAAGAACGCGGTCAGCGTTCTCTGGCGTCCGATCGATCCAAACGTCAAGGTCTTTTGTATATCGAGGTTCTACGTGCTCCGCGTAGGCATAGCCGCCGACAACGAGATATCTAACCTCTTCGTCGCTGAACGCTCTCAACAGATCTTTGAAGTCTGAGTTCATCGAGGGTTTTTCCTTTCATCGTCCAGTAATCGACGACCAACTCCCAAACGGCGTTAGCACGAGCTTCCGAACTCAGTCCCTGCCAGAACTGAATATCAAATTCGCGATCAGGCCGCTCACCGAGCTTTGAAAGCCGCGTTGTTATCGTTCGCCCGTCTTTGAATATCCCTACGGTCTCCAGCATCCTAAGTCTTATTTTATCACAGGTTTCGGCGCTTTTGCGTCGAACACACTCCCTACCGGTCGTGTTTCTGCCTATCTATGTGATCGTTGTGACTATCTCTCTGATACTTCGCTGGAGCTCGCGGTCGTCGGTGATGGGGGAGCAGATCGCGGTTTCGGCGGCGGCTATGGGCGAGATGCCTTGGGCGATCATTTGGGCGGCGTAGATGAGGAGGCGTGTCGAAACGCCTTCTTCGAGGCCGTGGCCGCGGAGGTTGCGGACCTTTTGGCCGATCTTCACTAGATCGGCGGCGGTGTCGATGTCGATGCCGCCTTCTTTGGCGACGATCTGAGTCTCGGCGTCGGGTTCGGGATAATCAAATTCCATCGCCACAAAACGCTGGCGGGTAGATTGTTTGAGATCTTTGAGGATCGATTGGTAGCCTGGATTGTAGCTGACGACGAGCATGAATTCGGGCGGAGCTTCGATCACGGTGCCGCGTTTCTCGATCGGCAAACGGCGGCGGTCATCGGTGAGCGGGTGGATGATGACGACGGTGTCTTTGCGAGCCTCGACGACCTCGTCGCGATAGCAGATCGCACCGTGGCGAACGGCAGTCGTGAGCGGGCCATCGTGCCAGACGGTCTCGTCGCCTTCGAGCAGAAAGCGGCCGACGAGATCGGTGGAGGAAAGGTCTTCGTGACAGGCGACGGTGATGAGCGGACGATTTAGGCGATGCGCCATGTACTCTACAAACCGCGTCTTGCCGCAGCCCGTCGGGCCTTTGAGCATCGCGGGCAGCTTGGCCGCAAACGCCGCTTCGAAAAGCTCGACTTCGTTTGCGATCGGCAGATAAAACGGCTCGTCCTTTACCTTATATTTCTCGACTGCTAATTCCATCGTTTATCTTTTGAATTTATCCCAATCACCCCAGATCGCAAACGTCGCGCCCGCGAGCTGCAGATTTACAAAGAGCGTCTTGCCGTCGGGCGAGAACGTCGAACCCGCAAACTCGCTGCGCGGAAACGCCGTGCTGACGTTTCGCGCAAAGTCGGCCATCTTGCCTTCGCTGGTGAGCACGCGAAGAAAATTCATCGATTCCATATTCGGATAGTCGCCGTCTTCGCAGACGAAAAGCAGATCGCTCTTTGGGCGCATGCAGATGTTGTCGGGCATAAAGAGCATGTCTTTGTTCTCGGATTGGTAAAGCAGAGTCAGGTGACCGGAGTCACGGTTTTTACGCTCGTACATCCAGATCTGACCGGCTTGTTTGTCGCCGCCGCTTGTTGCGGTAAAGAAGATCCGCCCTTTTTTGTCAGTGCAGCAGCCTTCGAGTCGGATGAATATCGCACCGCCTTTTGCGTGTCCCTGTTTCGAAACAGCCGACGGGTCGACATCCGCCTCGACCGGATCGGGATTGTCGATCGTCACCCAATTCGCTTCGAACTTCGTGCCCGCGACCTGATTCGTGCGCGCATCGTAACGCGGTTTGCCTGCGATTGCGAGCATCTGTAGCGTGCCGCCCTGTCTAAGTTTTTTGTTCTTATGCGGAATGAAACGATAAAAGCCGCACGGGTTAAAATCTTCGGTGAGATAGACGACGCCTTTTTTGTCGACGGCGATCGCCTCGTGCTCGAAGCGTCCCATCGCCTCGAGCGGCACGGGCGGCACGTTGGTGTCAGCCTTAGCAGAAACTTCAAAACAATAGCCGTGAGGTTTTGGATAGCCTCCGGACTTTACGCCTCGCGAACTCGTCCTGACGGTCGGGCCCAGCGTGGTTTCTTCGCACGAAACCCAACTGCCCCACGGCGTCGGGCCGCCCGCGCAGTTGATCATCGTTCCAGACAAGCTGACAAAATCGCGCACGACGGTTTTTGTTTTCGGATCGATAACCAGCGTCGTCGTGCCGCCGCCGGCCATTTCGTCGTAGTGATTGCCGCTGCCGATCGCGATGCCGGGCGTCGGAACTCGTCCGCCGCTGACCTCGTGATTGCGGATAATGCGAAGCTGGTCTTTAACCTTGAACGT